>CAVECU010000051.1:0-9553 GCA_963614015.1 uncultured Eubacteriales bacterium | reverse complement strand
CGCACATTATATCGCCAAGAAAATCAATGAGAAAGCGGCGCTGACCGACAGACCTTTCGTCATCGGACTCTGCACCGGGTCCACCCCGATAGAGACTTACGCAGAGCTCATCCGCATGGTCAAGGCCGGAGAGGTCTCCTTCCGCAATGTCATATCATTCAATATGGATGAATACGTGGGCCTGCCGGAGAGCCATCCGGAGAGCTACCATTCGTTTATGCACAAATACCTGTTTGACCATATCGACGAGCCCGCCGAGAACATTCATATCCTCGACGGCAATGCGCCGGATCTGCAGGCCGAATGCGAAAACTACGAGAAAGCCATAGAGGCGACCGGCGGATTTGACCTGTTCCTCGGAGGAGCCGGGGAAGACGGCCATATCGCATTCAACGAGCCTTTCTCCTCGCTCTCGTCAAGGACAAGGCCCATCACGCTGACGTATGACACCCGTGTCGTCAACTCACGCTTCTTCGAAGGCGATGTGAACAAAGTCCCGAAGCAGGCGCTCTCCGTAGGCGTCGCCACCGTGACCGGGGCGAAAGAAGTGCTCATCCTCGCTTTCGGAAGCAAGAAAGCAAGAGCCGTGAAAGACGCAGTGGAAGGCCCATACACGCACTACTGCACACTTTCCTGCCTCCAGACACATCCGGCGGGGACAATCGTCTGCGACGACCTTGCAGCCGGTGAGCTGAAAGTGAACTCCTACAAGTATTTCAAGGCCGTGGAGGAGGTGCAGCCGCTGCTGTAGCGGACGCCTGCGACCTGGACAGATATAGGTCGAGACACACATAAATAATGAGGGGCGGCCGAGATTCGGTCACCCCTCATTGTTTGTAAGAAGCAAGACTTCTTGCCTTATCTTCAAAGACTATGGCTGACCACGAAGTCAGACAGACTTCCGGTCAGCCACAATCTGCGATTTCTACCTGTACTGTGCGAACTCGATGTCCTTCTTTGCGCGCTCAGCAAGATTCTTGTCGGCACCGGCCTTCTCAAGATAAGTCTTCACATCGGCAGACCTTCCCTGACGGGCAGCGATAACAGCGCGGAGATAATTGGACTTAGGGCACTGGCACTTGAGAGCAGCCTCAGCCTCGGCAGGCTTGCCTACGAGCACGTCAGCAAGAGCCTCGTTGAAAGAATTGGTGCCCTTGAGAGCTGCGGCAGCCTTTGCATATTTGCCGCTGAGGATATCTACGACAGCCAGATTCTCCTTCGCCTCCTGTGTGCCGGCGGCAGCGAATGCCTTCTCAGCGGCAGCGAGGTCACCCTTGCGGAGAGCAATTACGCCATTGGCGTTCTGGAGATCAGCATCCTTTGTGGCAACTTTGCCGAATGCCTTCTCAGCAGCTGCAATGTCCCCGGTATTGAGGTAAAGGACTCCGAGGTTGAACTGAGCACGGTCGCTTCCGAACTTCTCGACAGCCTTGTTGTAGATGGCCTCTTTTGCCTGAGCGTCTTTCACGAGCGTAGCGGAACGGAGGAGAGCCTCTTCGTCAAGAACATCGCTGTTCTCGTCAACGAGCTTGAGGAGCTCTTCCTTGGTGTAGTTCTTATATTCTACGTTTGCGATGAATCTTGCACGGCGGAGTTCAGGAAGAACCTGCTTCTTGAGGACAGTGTAAACCTCTGACATGTTCTTGATCTCGCTCTCGCGAACCTGAGGGTCGCTGTACATCGAGAGGACGCGGAGGATAAGATCCTTGTCTTCGATGTTGGACTCGGAAACGAGCTCCTTGAAGCCTTCCCAGTCCTGACCGATGCTCTTCACCTGAGGATCAGAAACTTCCTTGCCTTTCACGATCTTGTCCCAAGCCTTGTCGGCGCTCTTGGAACGCTTGTCGGAAAGCTTTGCGTTGAGAGACGCGCCGCCGTCAGGAGAAGCGTAAGCTACGACCTCTGTGCCTTTGAGAGTCTTCCTCTCGTTGGCCTTGATCTCATCGAGAGCAGCCTGGAAGTCCTTGATTGAAGCGGACTTGAGCTCCTTGCTGCGAACGTCTGAAGAGTTGATCGTATAGAGGATCTGGCCTTCAGCGGTCTGAGGGATCACTTCCTGATAGTTGTCAGCCTTGTATGCTACAGAGCCGGCAGCGTGGCCGAAGTTCACGAGCATATAAGTGGTGTTGGCGCCGTCAGCGACTTTCTTCACAGGAAGGTCGATGCTCTTGGACTTGTATTTCACAACGCCGCGGAGCTCCAGATGAGACTGCTCCATACCCTTTGCGTAGTCAAACGACACTTTCTCGGAAACGGTCTGACCGTCGGAGGAAACGACTTTGTAATTGTCCTTTACTTTCTCGCCCTGATATACGAACGGAGTCATCTTTGCCTCACCGCCATCATAAACGATGACCGGAGTAACCTCGAGGATGGCTTTCGGGTGGAAATATTTTGCAGGATAAGTGACAGCTACATTAGCTTCAACCTTACCGGCTACGACTTCAAGCGGTGCAGGATCGCAGGTGACGGTAACGCTTTCTGCCATCTTGGCCATCTTTGAAGGTGACGCACAAGCGACAGCGGCAAGTCCTAAAACAACCGCTGACAAAGATCTGATTGCCTTTTTCATAGTTCTTTTTGAATATTTAAAGATAATATACGTTTTCTGTTATGTTTCACTTCTTCAAAATCGGTGCTAAGGTACGAACAAATTTGCGAAAATAAGCAAGAAACAGTCATATATTAATCCGATTTCGTAACTTTGCCTATATGGACGCACAAGAATTACAGCGACTGAAAAACAAATACGACATCATCGGCAACGATCCGGCGCTCAACCGGGCGCTGGAGATGGCCGTCGCCGTAGCCCCCACAGACCTGACCGTGCTCGTCACCGGCGAGAGCGGCGTAGGCAAGGACAACATACCCAAGATCATACACCAGAACAGCCGCCGACGCAACGCCAAATATTTCGCGGTGAACTGCGGAGCCATCCCTGAAGGGACTGTGGACTCCGAGCTGTTTGGCCACATAAAAGGCTCATTCACAGGAGCTATCGACAACCGCAAAGGCTATTTTGAAGAAGCCGACGGAGGGACGCTGTTCCTCGATGAGATAGGCGAGCTGCCGCCGGCATCGCAGGCCAAGCTTCTGCGCGTGCTCCAGTCGGGAGAGTTCATCCGCGTCGGGGACTCCAAGGTGAGCAAGACGGATGTGCGGGTGATCGCAGCCACAAACGTGGATCTCCTCTATGCCGTGTCCCAGGGAAAGTTCCGGGAAGATCTCTATTATCGCTTGAATGCCATACAGATATCGATGCCGGCCCTGCGCGAGCGCAAGGAGGACATCTATCTGCTTTTCCGCAAGTTCACATCCGATTTCTCGGAAAAATACGGAATGGGCAAGGTCTCTCTGACCCACGATGCCATCGACCTGCTCACAAGCTACAGATGGCCCGGGAACATCCGGCAGCTCAAGAATGTGACCGAGACCGTCTCCGCCCTGGAAGGGCAGAGGCTCTCGCCCGTATCCGGGAAATGTGAAATCTCCGCTTCCGTCCTCTCGCATTATATTCCTCAGAATGACGCCAATGCGGTCCCGGTAAAATACAGGGACGTCTCGGAGTCCATCTCCGGAAGCGAGAAGCAGGAAATCTTCAAGGCTCTGTACAGCTTGAGCTCCGAAGTCAGCAATCTCAAGAAGATAATCTCCGCCGCAGGACTGTACGGGCAGGAGCCGCAGCGGGCCAAGATTGCGGCACCGGAGCCGGCTCACAGTGCGGACAGCGGAGACAGCTATCTCTCGCGGCCGGAAGCCATATGGGACAAGGAGGCGGGCGACATCGACATCCAGGAAGACCTGTCTTCACGCCGGCCAGTCAAGAACATCGAGCCGGAAGAAGAGCCGGGAGGGTTCTCTATATCCAAAGTGAATCAGGACCTCATCCGCAAAGCTCTGGAGAAGTACAACGGCAACAGGAAAAAGGCGGCGGAGGAGCTGGGGATATCCGAAAGGACTCTCTACCGCAAGCTCCCGCCTGAATTCAAAAAATAACCGCCAACCAAACAGCCGCCATCGCCGCCAAAACAGTTTTTATATGATTGGAAGATTTTTTTCGGCACTCCGGATTCTGACCCCGGCAGCCGCCATCGCTGCAGCCGTCCTGCTTGTGGCCTCCTGCGGAATCTATTCGTTCTCCGGGACATCCATCCAGCCGGACGTGAAGACCGTGACGATAAATTATTTTGAATACAAAGCCTTGAAGGTCAATCCTTCCCTGAGCAACGACTTCACGGAGGCGATGAAGGACAAGTTCCGGAAGATGACAAGACTGGAGCAGGTGGACATAGACGGCGACCTGGAGATCTCGGGGGCCGTGACGGGATATGAAGTGCGGGCCACGGCCGTGACGGCCAACGAGGTGGCGGCCCAGAACAGGCTCACCGTCAATGTGGAGATAGAATTCACCAACAGGAAACATCCGGAGGACGATTTCAAGAAGTCGTTCTCTTCCTATGCGGACTACGACTCCGCTCAGTCTCTCGACGCCGTGGAATCATCCCTGTGCGAAGAAATCATCGAGAAGATCTGCGAAGACGTGTTCAACGCCACCGTGGCCAACTGGTAATCTTTTTTGAAATGGAGCAGAAAACGATACGTCTGGAGACACTGACAATGGACGAGCTTGTCGGGGTGGTGAATCTCTATCCGTGGTTCGGAGCGGCACGCAAGGAGCTGTGCGTCAGGATGGCGAAGCTCGGAGGGGACTCGTGGGGCGTACGGCAGTTCGCGGATCAGGCGATGTATGTCGGGAACCGCGGCGCCATAGCCGGCATCCTGCGTTCCGGGGCGGAGGCCGATTATTCCGACTCCGACATTGAAGCGCTTGTCCGCTCCTATATAAGTAAGGACAATCGTCCGGAAAGCGCCGCCGGAGAGAAACGCACGGTCAGGATTCCCGGCGGGGACTTCTTCTCACAGGCGGAATACGAAAAGGTGCGCCGGGACGAAGACAATGTACTCTCGCATTTCCACGCAAGGGGAAAGGACAGCCGGGACAGCGCGGAAGAGGATCCGGGCATGGCTTTCTGCACCGAGACTCTGGCCGGGATCTATGCGGACCAGGGATACTTCGAGCAGGCCAGACGCATTTACGGGAAACTTATTTTGGCATTCCCGGAAAAAAGTGCTTACTTTGCATCCCTTATTGAAAAATTGGACAAACTGATAAATAATCAGACATTATGAACGCAATATTCACAATTCTTGTAGTTCTCATCGTCATTGCCAGCATTCTTCTGACGCTGGTCGTTCTCTTGCAGAACGGCAAGGGTGACAGCATGGCCAGCAATTTCGTAGCCGGCAACCAGACTTTCGGCGTGAGGCAGACAGCCAACATCCTCGAGAAAGTCACCTGGGGACTTGTGGCATTCATCCTTGTTGTTTCGGTCATAGCTTCATTCACTACCGGCACGACCGGCACACAGGTGGACATCACCGATCAGATCGAGAACGCTACGACAGAGCAGCCTGCATTCCCGTCCGCTCCTGCGAATGTCCAGAATGCTCCTGCGGCCAATGCCGACAACGCTCCTGCGGGCAATTAAGAAGCTGTTTTGAAATAGCCGCCCTCGGGGATACTGACAAATTGTCAGTCTTTCGGGGCAAGGAATATATTTTGAGTTATAGCCGTTTGTTCTTCGGAGCAGACGGCTATAACTGGTTAGAACCCAGTACCGGAATAATGATTACAAATGCTCCGCAGACCAAAAAGGAGATTTGTACATTATGGATAACTACAACACGCAGAACGGCGGAGCGAACGGAAAACTGGAATTCCTGGGCAAGTTCGCATCCAATCTGAATGATCTTGCTTCCAAGGGGAAGCTTGACCCCGTGATCGGCAGGGATGACGAGATACGGCGTGTCCTGCAGATTCTCAGCAGGAGGACAAAGAACAATCCTATACTCGTGGGAGAGCCCGGCGTGGGCAAAACGGCCATCGCCGAAGGCTTGGCGCAGAAAATCGTCGACGGCGCCGTGCCCGAAAACCTCAAGGACAAGACGGTGTATTCCCTGGATATGGGATCCCTCATCGCCGGAGCCAAATACCAGGGCGAATTTGAAGAGAGGCTGAAAGGCGTCGTGAAAGACGTCGTGGACAGTCAGGGACAGATAATCCTTTTCATCGACGAGATCCACACTCTTGTCGGAGCAGGAAGGGCGTCCGGCGCGATGGACGCGTCCAACATCCTCAAGCCGGCGCTGGCAAGAGGCGAGCTGAGGACTATCGGCTCCACGACATTGGATGAATATCAGAAGTATTTCGAGGCCGACAAGGCATTGGAACGGCGATTTCAGATGGTGATGGTGGACGAGCCTACGCCGGCGGAGTCCATTGCGATTCTGAGGGGGCTCAAGGAAAGATATGAAAACCATCATCGTGTGCGCATCGAGGATGACGCCCTGATCGCCGCAGTCAATCTCTCGCACAGATATATCACCAGCAGGTTCCTGCCGGACAAGGCCATAGACCTGGTAGACGAGGCCGCCTCCAAGCTCCGCCTTGAGATGAATTCCGTTCCGGAGCCTATCGACGAGCTCAACAGCAGCATAAGACAGCTGGAAATCGAGAAGGAAGCCATCAAACGCGAAGGCGTGTCGCTGAAGCTTGACAAGATAAACGATCAGCTCAAGGAGCTCGGTGACAAACGCGAGGCTCTGATGAAGCGCTGGAATGAGGAGAAAGGCATACTTTCCGGCATACAGAGTGCGCGTCAGGAAATAGAGAACTACAAGATCGAGGCCCAGACGGCCGAGAGGGCCGGTGACTACGGCAAAGTGGCCGAGATCCGCTATGGACGTATGGCCGAGGCCCAGAAGAAGATAGACTCTCTCACCGCAAAACAGGCGGAGATCAAGGACCCTATCATAACGGAAGCGGTCACTCCTGAAGACATTGCGGATGTCGTCTCCCGCTGGACAGGAATCCCGGTGAACAGGATGCTTGAGAGCGAGAAGGAGAAGCTGCTCCGGATGGAGGATGAGCTTCACAAACGTGTCGTCGGGCAGGATGCTGCCATACGTGCGGTGTCCGATGCCGTGAGACGCAGCAGAGCGGGCCTGTCAAACGAGAAGCGGCCTATCGGCTCATTCCTGTTCATGGGCACCACCGGCGTCGGCAAGACGGAGCTGGCCAAAGCGCTTGCGGAGTTCCTGTTCAACGACGAGAATATGATCACGCGTATCGATATGAGCGAATACCAGGAGCGCCACACCGTGAGCCGACTTATAGGAGCGCCTCCGGGATATGTCGGATACGACGAAGGAGGTCAGCTCACCGAAGCCGTAAGGCGCAAGCCTTATTCGGTAGTGCTTCTGGACGAGATCGAGAAAGCGCATCCGGATGTGTTCAACATCCTGCTGCAAGTACTTGATGACGGGCGCCTTACCGACAACAAGGGACGCACCGTGGACTTCAAGAACACAATCATCATTATGACTTCGAATGTCGGGTCTGACATCATCCAGAGCTATATGGAGAAGCTCCCGGATACCGGAGACGCCACTTCGGAAGACGCATCGGCAGCCGGAAAGCGCAGTCAGATGCTGGAAGAATGCCGAGGCAAGATTCTGGAGCTTCTGCGCCAGAGCATCCGTCCGGAATTCCTCAACAGGATAGACGAGATCATAATGTTCGAGCCTCTCACCAGGAGCGACATCCGGAACATTCTCCACATACAGATGGCCGCCCTGCAGCACAAGCTGTCGGAAGACGGAGTGGACATCTCCTTCACGAAGGCGTTCGAGGACTATATGACGGACAAAGGCTATGACCCGTCATTCGGTGCACGTCCGGTCAAGCGGATTATGCAGCGCGAGCTTGTCAATCAGCTTGCCAAAGCCATTCTCGACGGCTCCGTGCACAAGGACAGCACCGTGGAAGTCGATGCCTCGGACGGCGAGATAACGCTCAGAAACAAATAGTCGAGACTAAAAAGCCCGACGGATTTCTTAGTCTCGGCTCAAAGGGCCACTTAACCCCCGCAGCTAAGGCCGCGATCCCTACTTTTCTTCGATAACATCACCGTGGTAATGCACCACGGCTTCTTTCCAGAACTCCGTATATCCCGGCTGGGTGAGTCCCTCCGGAATGTGTACGGAGTTCTTGCTGTGTCTGAACGATCCGTCCGCATTCTGAGCCTTCACGTTGCCGTCAATGAATTTGACGAGAAGCGTCTCTTCCAGTTTCCGCCATTCGGAGAAAATCTCCTGCGCGGTGTCTGTGGAATAGTCCGTAAGGAAGCGGCGGACATTCCTGAATCGCTTGCCGGTGTCGGTCATAGGGTCGTAACCATCTGACGCCCCGGCCTTCGGGAGAGCCTTTTTGTACATCTCCATAGCCTTGGCATCCGTCTCGCGGACTTTCTGCATCTGCCCGTTCTCGAATGCGTCTATCTTCTCCCTCACGTAAGGAGCCATCTGATTGTACATCTTGTAGCAGGCGTTGGCAATCCTGTTGTTGATCCAGAACGAGGATGTCGCGGAATAGGTGAGCAAGTCTCCGTTGCCTTCACGGAAGCACTCCGGAACTCTGTCCGTGTTCGTGTATATCGGGGTCACATACGACGTCGCCGCATCGTCGGTGCCGAACCAGATGATCCCACCTATGACATCCGGAAGAGCCGGACGCGACTGGCCCACAAACCAGAAGCCGGTCTGCTGCGTGGCGATGGCGCGCTCATTGGTGTATGTCTTGCCCTCATACTCGAAGTCCATCGGCCGCCACCGGTAAGGGAGGGCGTTGCCGCCGGCTCCGATGTCGAGAGTCATATCCATCGGCGTCCCCTCATAATGGTCCCGCATCACGTCAGCCACATCTTTCACGGAAATCTTCCTGTCCGGCTTGATGAAGAGCGGCAGGCGGTTGGCGGCATTGTACCCCATAGCATGGTCAAGATAGTCTCCGGCCTCACGCACCGTGACATTGCCGGCGCTGTCCATAAACGTGAACTTCCCGTCCCCGAGTATGTTGAATGCGCTCCAGACCCTGGCCTCGCATCCTCTCAGGCCGCCGAAGCTGTCCGGGCAGAAAGCGTCCCGGAAGCTGAAGTCTTCATCTTTTCCCTCAAACAGCCCCTTCCTCCTCGCGAAGTCGAATATGTCTTCGGAATACAGACAATTGTCCGGGTCATCAAGCGGGAAAGTGCTGATTCTCGACTGGTTGGCGTGAGCGCATACATATCCGTCGGGGATGCGGAGGGCAACCCATACGGCACCCTTGTCCGAGCCGTCACCGGCGGGGTCGTGCGGCCCTTTCCCCACCATCTCCATAATCCAGGTCTCCTCTCCGTCCGAAATGGAAAAGGTTTCCCCCTCGGAACAATACCCGTATCCGGCCGTGAGCTCCGCCATGACACGGATGGCTTCCCTTGCGGTCACCGCCCGTTGGAGAGTGATGTATATGAGTGAGCCATAATCTATTATGCCGTTGGTGTCGACCAATTCCTCTCTCCCGCCGAAAGTAGTCTCGGCTATGATGAGCTGATGCTCGTTCATATTGCCCACCGTCTTGAAAGTATGAGGGACCTGCTCTATCTCACCGTGATAC
>CAVECU010000050.1:0-9969 GCA_963614015.1 uncultured Eubacteriales bacterium | reverse complement strand
ATGGCCGGAAAGGCCGTGTAAGAAAAGAGAGAAATTATTTCAAAACAGCTTCTAAGGATCTAAAAATTGTTGCATTATGAATAGAAAAGTTCTTCTGATGATTCTGGACGGTTGGGGAGAAGGCCGTCACGACCACTCCAACGCCATTTACACTCAGGGTGCGCCATTCATCGACACGCTCAGGGCCGGATATCCTATGAGCCATCTGCAGGCCTGCGGTGAATACGTGGGACTGCCTGACGGACAGATGGGCAACTCCGAAGTGGGGCATATGAACCTCGGCGCGGGAAGAGTTGTCTATCAGGATCTGATGAAGATCAACAAAGCCTGCCGGGAGCACAAGCTTCTGGACAGGGCCGAGATAAAGGGCGTATTCGACTACGCCAAGAAGTCCGGCAAGAAGCTCCATCTGCTCGGGCTCTGCTCCACTGGAGGAGTCCACAGCTCTCTGGCTCACTATTATGAGTTCCTCAGCGTGGCCAAAGAATACGGTCTGGACAAGGTGTTCGTACACTGCTTCATGGACGGACGCGACACTGACCCTCACAGCGGCAAGGGCTTCGTGGAGGATCTGGAGAAGCATATGGCCGTCTCCGCCGGAAAGGTGGCGAGCGTCTGCGGAAGATTCTACGCCATGGACAGGGACAAGAGATGGGAGCGCGTAAAGGAAGCCTACAACCTGCTTGTAAAGGGCGAAGGCGCGAAGTTCACTTCCGCCGCCGAAGGCATCCAGGCCTCTTATGACGCCGATGTCACTGACGAATTCATAAAGCCGGTAGTCATCACTGACGGCTCCGGAGCTCCGCTTGCCAAGATAGAGGATGGCGACGCTGTCATCTTCATGAATTTCCGCAACGACCGCGCCCGCGAGATCACTTCCGTCCTCACCCAGCAGGATATGCCGGAGTTCGGGATGAGCGTCATTCCGGATCTGTACTACTGCTGCATGACCCCGTATGACGCCGCTTTCAAGGGACTTCACATCCTCTTCGACAAGGAGCTTGTGCAGAACACTCTCGGAGAGGTGGTGGCCAAGGCCGGATTGCGTCAGCTGCGCATCGCGGAGACCGAGAAATATGCCCACGTAACATTCTTCTTCAACGGCGGCAGGGAAGCCCCGTTCGAGAATGAGGACAGGATTCTGGTCAATTCGCCCAAAGTGGCCACTTACGACCTCCAGCCGGAGATGAGCGCACCGGAAGTAACGGACAAGCTGGTGGAGGCCATCGACTCCGAAAAGGAGGACCTCATCATTCTCAACTACGCCAACGGCGACATGGTGGGCCACACCGGAGTATATGACGCCATCTGCAAGGCGGTGTCCTGCATCGACGGATGCGTGAAGAGAGTTGTCACCGAGGCCATTGCGCACAACTATGTCATCCTCCTGACAGCCGACCACGGCAATGCCGACCACGCGGTCAATGACGACGGAACCCCCAACACGGCGCACTCGCTCAACCTGGTGCAGTTCATTGTCATCAATGCCGGCGACAGCGTGAAGGAAGTCAAGGACGGCGCGCTCTGCAATGTCGCTCCTACCATCCTCAAGCTCATGGGCATACCTCAGCCGGCCGACATGGATGCGGAGCCGCTGATATAAGAGTTCGCCTGCATCGCAAAGGCGAAGAAAAAGTTTCCGCAGACGGTTTCAGAATATTATGAGCAATCCAAAAATACACATACTGGGAGAATCCCTTCCCAACATACCTTGGCAAGACAGGCCGGAAGGCTGCGCCGCTCCTCTGTGGCGCTATTCCGCCAATCCGGTAATCCCGAGAGATGCGCTTCCGGACTCGAACAGCATTTTCAATTCGGCCGTAGTCCCGTTCCGCGGGAAATTCGCCGGCGTATTCAGATGCGATGACAAAAACAGGCGTATGACGCTGCATGCGGCATTCTCGGAAGACGGATTCCACTGGGACATCAATCCTGAGACAATCCGTTTCGAGGGCGCAGACCCGGAAATCGGAGAATGGGTGTACGGCTATGACCCCCGCGTCGCACACATAGGAGACAGATATTACGTCACCTGGTGCAACGGCTACCACGGCCCGACCATAGGTCTTGCATGGACAGATGATTTCAAGACATTCCACCAGATGGAGAACGCCCTGCTCCCATACAACAGGAACGGAGTAATGTTCCCGAGGAAGATCAACGGCCGCTACGCCCTCCTCTCAAGGCCGAGCGACACCGGCCACACGGCATTCGGAGACATATTCTATTCGGAATCTCCGGACTTGGAATATTGGGGACACCATCGCCACGTGATGGCGCCGGCTCCGTTTGAAGACAGCGCATGGCAATGCATGAAAATAGGTGCGGGCCCTGTCCCTATCGAGACTTCGGAAGGATGGCTCCTGTTCTACCACGGAGTTCTGCACTCCTGCAACGGATATGTCTATGCTTTCGGCTCCGCTCTTCTGGATCTGGAGCAGCCATGGAAAGTCATAGCCCGGAGCGGAGAATATCTCATATCACCGAGGGAGCTCTACGAGCTGACAGGCGATGTCCCGAATGTCACGTTCCCCTGCGCCGCGCTGCACGACCCCGACACGGGCAGAGTCGCCATCTACTACGGATGCGCCGACACGGTCACAGGTCTCGCATTCGGCTACATCCCCGAGATAATCGAGTTCACGAAGCGTACAAACATATTGTAACTTTATGGACATCAGACATATCTTGCTGTCGTTCCTTCTCCTGGCCCCGTTGCCGGGAGGAGGTTTTTTTCTCGATGCGCAGACGCCGGAGGCTGACACATACGCCACCGATTCGGAAAAACTTCCGGCGGAATACGTGAATCCGTTTGTCGGCACGTCCAATTTCGGCACGACCAATCCTGGTGCCGTGTGTCCCAACGGGATGATGAGCGTGACACCGTTCAACGTGATGGGGTCTCCACTCAACAGATACGACAAGGACAGCCGCTGGTGGTCAGCCCCTTACTGCTATGACAACCGGTTCTTCACCGGATTCTCGCACGTAAACTTGAGCGGCGTGGGATGCCCGGAGCTCGGTTCCCTGCTCACGATGCCGACTTCCGGAGCGCTTGAGCCGGACTACCGCAGGTACGGCTCCGAATACACGGACGAGGCCGCCGGACCGGGCTGGTACTCAAGCCGGCTGACCAGGTATGGGATCCTCGCGGAAGTCAGTGCCACGATGCGCACGAGCATTGAACGCTACACTTTCCCGTCCGGGCGGGCGAATATTCTCCTCAACCTGGGAGAAGGCCTGACGAACGAGTCCGGCGCGATGGTAAGACGGGTCAGCGACACGGAGATAGAGGGGATGAAGCTGATGGGGACGTTCTGCTACAATCCGCAGGCCGTGTTCCCTATCTATTTCGTGATGCGCGTCAGCCGCAAGCCTTCATCCTCAGGCTATTGGAAGCGGCAGCGCCCTATGACGGCGGAAGCCGCATGGGACAAGGACCAGGGCCGGTACAAGATCTATACTGACTACGCCCGCCATCTTGCGGGAGACGACATCGGATATTGGTTTACCTATGACCATGTGGAAGAGGGCGAGCAGATCCTCGTTCAGATGGGAGTCTCTTTCGTCAGCTGCGAGAACGCCAGGGAAAATCTGGATGCGGAGCAGGACGGAGCCGACTTCGACAAGGTCTGCCGGGAAGCCATCCGCAGATGGAACACGGATCTGGCCCGCATCAGGGTGGAAGGCGGTGACGAGAAGCGGAAGGAAGTGTTCTACACCGCATTGTATCACACTCTTCTGCATCCCAACGTCCTCAACGATGTGAACGGAGAATATCCTCTAATGGAATATTCAGGCGGCGGAGAGTCCGGCGGCGCTGCGGTAAACGGCGTCGGCAAGGTCGAGGACGGACACAGCAGATATACGGTGTTCTCCCTGTGGGACACCTACCGCAATGTCCATCAGCTCATGACTCTCGTGTTCCCGGAAAGGCAGATCGACATGGTCCGTTCCATGACGGATATGTACCGGGAATGGGGCTGGATGCCGAAATGGGAGCTCTACGGCCGCGAGACATTCACTATGGAAGGAGACCCGGCCATACCGGTCATCACCGACACCTGGCTGAAAGGCCTAAGGGACTTCGACATACAGACGGCCTACTCCGCATTCATCAAGTCGGCCACGACACCTGGGGCGGAGAACAAGATGAGACCCGACATCGACCCGTACATCGACAAGGGCTATATCCCTGTAGGATATTTTTCAGCGGATTTCTCCGGAGACAATTCCGTCTCGCATGCTCTTGAATATTATGTGGCCGACCACGCCCTGTCGCTTCTTGCGGCGGACCTCGGGCACGCGGAAGACGCCGCCCTTTTCGGGAAAAGGGCGCTGGGCTACAAACACTATTACAGCAGCGAGTCAGGGACTCTGCGCCCGCTGAATCCGGACGGGACCTTCGTCACGCCGTTCAATCCCCGGCAGGGAGAGAATTTCGAGCCGGTCATCGGCTTCCACGAAGGCAGCGCCTGGAACTACACGTTCTATGTGCCGCACGATGTCGCCGGATATGCCGCGCTCATGGGCGGAGCGAAAAAGTTCGTATCAAAGCTCCAGTCGGTATTCGATGACGGGCTGTATGACCCTGCAAACGAGCCCGATATAGCTTATCCATATCTGTTCAGCCGGTTCAGAGGCGAGGAATGGAGGACACAGGAGCTGATTCCCCGGCTTCTGGAGAAATATTTCACCACACGCCCCGACGGCATCCCCGGCAATGACGATACCGGGACGATGTCGGCCTGGGCCGTATTCTCGATGATGGGCTTCTATCCGGACTGCCCGGGCGAGCCGTATTACACGCTGACGACACCGGCATTTGACAAAATCACAATCTCACTCGACCCGAGATGGTACGGAGGTCAGAGCAGTCTCACTCTGGAGAAGTCGGTGGTGAGTAGAAAGTCCGACAGGCTTATTAATCACTCCGACAGCCTTTCCGGTCACCAATATGAACTGATCCGGGAGATCAGTCTCCCCGGCAAGCGGCAGGCCGGCTTCAGACTGAGCCACAAGGCTCTTACGGAAGCCGGACATGTCCGATTCAAGACATATACAACAAAAATTTCCACATATGACAGATTATAGAAAAGACCGGAGAGTCGTCCTGACGCTCGATGCGGGCGGGACAAATATGGTATTCAGCGCAATGAGGGGCGGCGAGTTCATCATTGACCCGATAACGCTGCCTTCCAACGCCCAGGACCTCGACCTGTGCCTCGGCACAATGGTGCAGGGGTTCAGCACCATCATAAACTCCATTCCGGAGAAGCCGTCCGCGATCAGTTTCGCATTCCCCGGACCCGCTGACTATCCGCACGGAATCATAGGCGGATATCTTCCCAATTTCCCGTCATTCAGAGACGGAGTGGCGCTCGGCCCGTTCCTCTCCGACAAATTCGGAGTACCTGTCTTCATCAACAATGACGGAGACCTCTACGCCTATGGCGAGGCTCTCGGCGGAGCGCTCCCGGAGCTCAACGAAAGGCTTGCCTCCGCCGGAAGCAGCAAGCGCTATCACAACCTCATAGGATACACGTTCGGAACCGGCCTCGGCATCGGATTCGTGCAGGACGGGCAGCTCAACAGAGGCGACAATTCGTGTGTGGAGACATTCTGCCTGCCGAATTTCAAAATGCCGGGATATATCCTGGAAGACAGCGCGTCCATCAGAGCCGTGACACGGGTCTATGGTGAGCTCTCCGGCAATCCCGGGCACGGACTCACGCCGAAAGAAATCGGAGAAATATGCAGCGGGAAGCGGGATGGCGACAAGACTGCCGCGCTGAAAGCTTTCGATATGCTCGGAGAGGCTGCCGGTGACGGAATGGCCATCTCCGCATCTCTCTTCGACGGGATCATCTGCATCGGCGGCGGACTGATGAACAGCGCCGAATACATCATGCCCGGCATTCTCCGCTCGATGAGAAGCACCGTGAAGACAGTCTCGGGAGACACTATCGGGAAAGTACAGCCTCACGTGTACAATCTGGATGATCCTGAGGAGTTTGCAGCTTTCGCCAAAGGTGATGAGAGAGAGATCAAAGTCTATGGCTCGGAGCGCAAGGTGATCTATGACCCGCACAAGCGCATAGGCGTGATGCGCTCGAAGATTGGCGCGGGCAAAGCCATATCGCTCGGAGCATACACGTTCGCCGTCAACCAGCTGGACAAATAATTATAGGAGATATTCAAACATGGCATCACTGTATCCTCTGAAATTCAGACCTATTCTGAAAACGGTCGTATGGGGCGGCGAGAAAATCGCCCCGTTCAAGAACATATCCACCCGGCAGCACAACATCGGCGAGAGCTGGGAGCTTTCCGGCGTGAAGGGCCATGAATCCGTCATCGCCAACGGAGAGTTCGAAGGCATGAGCATCACTTCTCTTGTGGAGAAGTACAAAGGCCTGCTCGTCGGGGAGAAGGTCTATGCCGACACGGGCGATGAATTCCCGCTCCTCATCAAGTTCATCGATGCGAAAGGAGACCTGTCCATCCAGGTCCATCCGGACGACAAGCTCGCCGGAGAACGCCACGGCTCCAAGGGGAAAACCGAGATGTGGTATATCGTGGGGGCTGACGAGGGGGCTCATCTTCTCGCCGGCCTGTCCAGGGAGATAACCCCGGACCAATATGTCAAGATGGTGGAGGACAACACTATCACGGACGCGCTGTGCCGGTTTGACGTACAGGAGGGAGATGTGTTCTTCCTGCCGGCCGGCCGTATCCACGCCATCTGCTCCGGCTGTTTCATCGCCGAAATCCAGCAGACATCGGATATCACATACAGAATCTACGACTACGGCAGACTCGGCCTGGACGGGAAGCCGCGCGAGCTGCACACCGCTCTGGCGAAAGACGCCATCGACTACAAAGTCTATCCCGACTACAGGACGGCATACACGGAGAAGAAGGATGCGGAGAACACTCTCGTCAGCTGCAAGTACTTCACCACGAGCCAGTACGATCTGGACAAACCTCTGAAAAAAGATCTGTCCGGCATAGATTCCTTCATGGTCGTGATGTGCATCGGCGGAAGCGGCAGTCTCACCGACCACGAGGAGAGCGACTTCACTCTGCCTCTGCGTCAGGGCGAGACCGTGCTGATCCCTGCGACATCCGGCGACGTGACATTCATTCCTTCAGGGAGCATGAAACTGCTCACGAGCTATATCGCGGGATAGACGCAGGCGTGCGCCCGCAGCTCCGGCATACAGCCGTCTGCCGGGCCTTTACGCCTTGCGGCAGGACTCAACTTTGTAGCCAAGCTTCTCAATTGCCTTCTGAAGCTTGGCTGCATCAGTTTTCGCCGGGTCGTAAGTGATGGTGACAGTCTTCTTGTCCAGAGAGACTTCCAGAGCCTTCACCCCTTTCTCGAACGAGATGTTTTCCTGGACTTTCTTCACGCAGTTCTGACAGTGCAGACCGACGGAGAAGATCACCTTCTCAAGATTCTTCTTGGGGGCGGCCGTCTCGGAAGTCCTGTCCGATGCGGCGCACAGGCCCTCATACGAGCCGCCGAGGCTCATTGCCGCGCAGAGCAGCATAACGATTGATTTTCCGTTCATATTTCCGATAGACTTGAAATCTCCTTATTTCCAAAGCGTATATCTCAGGCCGACATAGAGTTTCGCGCCCATTATGGGGCCCCAGACGGCGCTGGCGTCAAAGTCGGCCAGATGCGGACTCACCGCACTCCATGAAGAGGCCGGATGCGCGCCGCCGGATGCGGACTCGGAGCTGCCGATGATCACCTTCTTCTGCCTGAATCCCGTCAGATTCTCCGCCCCCAAATATATGTCCACACCTTTGAACCGCTTGGTGATCTGGGCATAGAGAAGCGGATATGCCGGAGTGCGCCCGCCAGGATACAGCAGAGAGCCGTCATCATCCTTCAACTCTTTCATGAATTCATAGACTCTGGACTTCCCGTTGAGCGATGCCGTGAAGTCAAAGATCCATTTGTTGAGATTGGTGGCATACTGCAGATTCAGCACCGCCTTGCAACGGCTTGTCATCGGGCGCTCCACCAGTCCGCGCCCCTCAAGCTCCACCTTGGCGTCAGTATAGCGGAATGTCGCCGAGACCGTGAACCCGCGCAGAGGCTCCACGCTGAAATCAGCCTGATAGCTGTCAGTATATGACCGCTTCCCGTCAAGGGCATAGAAATCTATGGCGTTCAGTCCGTGCTCGTAGTCGACTATCATCTGCTCCGCAAATCCGGTATGGAACCAGTCAAGGCTGAGATATGTGTCTCCGGAAGTTCCGAAAGGCAGATAGAACGTGGCGTTGCCACCGAATGTCCACGCGTCCTCAAGCAGATGGATGCCGTAGGAACCGATGAATTCCTTGCCTGTGGAGAACACTCCTATATTGTCTATGAGCGGCAACGACCTGCGGAGGCCTCTTCCTCCGTTGGCTCTCAACACTATATAGTCCGCAGGAGCATATTTGAGTGTCAGCCTCGGCGAGAATCTGAGGCCTTCACCGCTGAACCAGTCTCCCCGAAGTCCGGCTATGGACGAGAATTTCTCTCCTGCATGAAAAGTGTATTCCCCGGCGACGCCGGCACTTCCGAAGACATCATCGCCCCTACCGGGATCCAGACTCTGCCGCAGCACTTTGCGCACAAGCCTCTCACCGAGGGCGTCCACTGTCCCGCCCGCCGCGAGCGTAAACTTGTGGGCATCGCTCATCTCATTCTGAAACAGAATGTTGACAAAGCCGGAATTCTGTGACACATCGTAGCGTGAAGCCCCGAACCAGGCATCCATCGCCGTCCGGGTATAGTCGGCCACGAAAGCGATATTCCTTGCATTGTCCTCACTCAGAGGTATTCCGACCTTGGCATAGGCGTTCCACTGGCTGACATCGATGTCCGTACCCCAGGGCGAGCCTTCAGAAAGCGTGTACTCCCGCCTGTCATAGCCCGTCTGTCCGCCACTGCGCCGGTCACGCAGCGCCCGGAATCCGAAACGCACCTGCGTGCCGTCATCGCCGTAGTACAGCCATCGGTTGGCGGCGTTGAACTGGAGTGTCCGCGGATCGTCCAAGAATCCGTCGTGATTGTGATCGAACGTCTTGAAGTTGCCGGAAACATGGCCGAGCACAACCGTGCTCCACCGCTCCCCCATCTGCATGGAGGAAGCCACGTCGAAGTCCGCCCCGGTGTCGTTCATCACCACTCCGTTCAGAAACAGAGGCTTCTCGTCAGTCGGTTTGCGATATTCCGTATTGATCTGTCCTGTAATGGACTCCACCCCGTTGACCACGGATGACAGGCCCTTTGAAATCTGGATGCTCTCCAGCCACGGCCCCGGCACATACGAAAGCCCGAACGGAGCTGCGACACCGCGCATGGACGGACGGTTCTCGTCCAGCATCTGGGTATAGACCCCGCTCAGTCCGAGCAGTCTGATCTGCCTTGCGCCCGTGACCGCATCAGAATATCCGACAGTGACGCTCGCCGAGTTCTCGAAACTTTCGGCGAGATTGCAGCAGGCCATCTTCCTGAGCCCCGCTGAAGATATGACCTCAGTACGGAGTTCCTTCCCCCGGGACAGATAATTGCCGCTCTGCCGTCCGACAAAAACCGCCGCCGACAGACTGTCCCGCCTGCCGCCGTATATATCCGAAGTATCCTGTACTTGAAATCCGGTGCTGCGCCAGGCCGAGGCCTGAGCCTCACCGATTGCCGCCGACAAGACTGCCGCTGCCGTCAATATGATACGATTGAACATTGTCATATCCCATTTCACCGGCACGAATCCTCCGGCACGCCCGCCGCCTGCGGTTTCTCGCCGCCAGCACACGGCCGGATCATTTCTCCGCGCTTTCCGCAGGGAAGAGGCCGAACAGCTCGGAGTCGATCATGTTCGTCACCGCCTCGAAATCTTCAGGATTGTTGCCGAACTTGTATTTGTCGGCATCTATCACGAGCAGATGGCCCGTGTATTCCGA
>CAVECU010000049.1:0-10032 GCA_963614015.1 uncultured Eubacteriales bacterium | reverse complement strand
GCGCACATAGTCGGCGAGGTCACCTGCGCGTGACGGAAGCATCTCACCCACATATACCGCGTCAGGGTCATATTCCCAGAAGCCGAGGGTCTTCTGATAATCAGGATTTGAAAATCCCTCGTCATCTCCCACATATTGTCCGTAATACTCCTCCGAAGGAGAGAAAAATCCGTCAGGAATGGATATGAGGCCGTTGCTGTAGATGATATTGCCCCAGAGTTTGCCGCTGATACGTCCGCGGGCGTCCTTTATTTCCTCGGCGCTCTTCGGGAAATCCTCCTTGCCGAGCCGTCCTATCGCGATATAGCTTCTGCCGTAGGCGGTGAGCTCATCGTCTGACGAATTGTTCGTGACGGAGTCCGCGAGGAGCACTTTCACAGGGAAATATTTCTTGGCGAATTCCTGCGGATAGACCTCAGTGAGCACCTGCTTCACATACTCCACCGCATCGGCCAGGGCATCTTCATCCATACGGACAAGGATATTGTCCGACACCGCGCTGACATTCCAGGAATAGTCCACGTCGCTGTAGTCGGAGAGGATATAGACTCCCGTGGCCTTGTTGTATTCGTAGATATAGTGCCTTGCCGGATCGGAGCTGTCCTCGATCTTGTACGGGACTTCCCCCTTGTCGGAATGGATGGCCGCTTCCTTGTAGCAGGCAGTCAGCATCGACGCCGCCGCGAGGGAGAGCAATATCTTGTTTAATATCAATGATTTCATATTGTCAAAACTTTATGGAAGATTATTCTGCGCCCACAGGCTTGCGCTCCGGACGGGATATGTTGGTGATGGCAGGATCATTCTCCAGCACCTCCTGCGGAAGCGGAAGAGTATATGCCGGATCATCCTTCTCAAGGACAAATGTCTCATACACCGAGAGATTGGTGAGGTCCGGGGTATATCTGTGAGTGATGGACGGACGGTCCCAGCGCCTGAGGTCGAACCATCTCTGCTGCTCGAAGCACAGCTCGCGGCGGCGCTCGTCTTTCACGGCCTGGAGGACTTCATCCGAAGCAGAGGCTGTCAGCGGAGCATAGGCGGCCGGGGTGAACCTGTTCTTCCTTATCATCTCCAGATCCGCCAGGGCTTCGGAGAGATTGCCGATGTGGGCATTGGCCTCGGCCCTGTTGAGATAGGCTTCGGCCGTCCTGATGGCCTTGCCATGCCTTCCGGTAGTGGAGGCGTCATCGCTCTTGTACGGCACATATCGCTTGCCGCCGCCCATGAATGCGCTTCCGAGGTAACGTATGTAGGCTCCCGTAGAGCCTCCGCGCAGGTCTCCCGTTGCATACATCGCCCTCAGGCTTGTCGAAGCCGGATATGCCCCGCAGGCTCCTGTCGCGAAATATGTGACATAGTAATAGCCATAGGAGAAGAGTATCTCGGGATTGCGGGCGGAGAGGAAATAGCCTTCGTCCGTGCCGTCGCCCTCACCCGCCTTCTGATTCAGATCCCACAGGTCAGCCTTGATGTCCAGGGCGGCGCTTGCATATCTGGCGGCCGACTCCCAGTCCTGCATGTAGAGATACACTCTGGAGAGGAGCACATCCGCCGCAGCCTCGTTCCATCTGAACACGGACTGCGAGCCGTCCGACTTGGCGAACTCAGCCAGAGCGTTCCGGGCATTCTCCACGATCACGTCATAGACGGTCCGGACGCTCTCTCTTGAGAACTGTTTGTTCTCCGCGCCCACAAGATCGTTGACAGGGACGCCGGCCGCAGTCGAAGCTGTCGCAGGGTCATACGGCTCGCCATAGATGTTGACAAGCATATAGTAGGCGTAGGCTCTGATCATATAGGCTTCCGCCTTGACCGCAGCTTTCTCCGCCTCCGTGCCGGACATCTCATCGATGTCGTAGAGCACCATATTGGCGACAAGAATCTGATGATAGTAGTTGTACCAGGCCTTGTCGCTGTTGAGCACACCCGTTATCTGATATTCCGGGGTCTGCTGCCAGGTGAAATATCCGTAGCCGTGATTCCTGGTGTCGGAGCTAAGCCAGGTCTTCTTCTTGGCCCACTCCTCGCAGTCATCCGTCATGATGTCCAGCCACGTGTGATATGAGGCTTCATTGACTGTCTGATAGACTTCTCCGGCGATGAGCTCCTTGTAGTCATTTGCGCTTTTCGGCTTGATCTCGTCCTGCGAGGACTCCTTGAGGAAGTCGCTGCACGAGCACAGCATCAGGGCCAGCGCCGCAATTATGTTGAATCTGTATATTGTTTTCATAGTCTTGTCCTCCTTAGAATGTTATTTCCAGACCGAATGAGCAGGACGCCGCCACAGGGGTGGTGATGCCGATGGAGCCCATTCCGAGCTGCTCGGGGTCCTGTCCGTTGAGCTTGCCGGAAGCGAGGAGCCAGAGGTTGTTGCCCTCAAGACGGGCGCTGGCCGAGCTTATGTGCAGCGCTTTGCAGACTTTCTGCGGGATCCGGTATCTGACATATGCGGTCTTGAGACGGAGGAAGTCACCGGATACGACACGGAGGTCGCTCTGGTTGTACATCTGCCATTTGTTGCTTGCAATGGTGATGGACCTCCCGCTGAAGATGCCGGTGGACATGCTGAGCTGCTCCGTGGAGAGGGCCGGTATCACCGCCCACTCTTCGTCCCCGCTCTGACGCCAGCGGTTCACGAATTCGCCGGACATATTCTGCTGCGGATTCGGAAGATACTGGCCGCTGTCGCTGTAGAGGTTGTTCATGCGCACCTTGGAGCCGAGGCTGTAGGAGAAGAACAGGCCGAGAGTGAGATTCCTGTAGGTGAAGTTCGTGCTGAAGCCTCCCTGCATGTCCGGCACACGGTTGCCGGAGTAGGCGAACGCCTTGGCATACATCTCCTCTTTGGTGATGCCGTCAGTCTCCTCTATGTCGCTGAATGTCGGCAGACCGTTGGAGTCCAGGCCGGCGAACTTGTATGAGAAGAACGAGTTGATGGCATAGCCCTTGAGCACCGCCGTACCGTTTGTGTACTGGGAGTAGGTGTATTCGTCCTGCATGCCGCCGCGTGTGACTTTGTTGACATTCTTGGCGGAGTTCAGCGAGAGTGACCAGCGGAAATCGCCCACCTTGACAGGTATCGCATTGAGGATGAATTCATAGCCTTTGTTCATGATGTCGCCGACATTGAGGCTCATGCTGCTGATGCCGGTGGTCGGAGACACTTCTACGGAGACTATCTGGTCGTTTCCTTTCTTGTAATAATATTCGACGGTACCGGAGATCCTGTTGTCAAGGACGGAGAAATCCAGCGCCATATTGTACGAATTGGTCTTCTCCCATTTCAGGAACGGATTCGGGAGCTTGGACAGCGTGGCCACATAGTCGCCGGATGTCTGGTCGATGGAACCGAGCTTGATGATCATGCTCGGGGTCTGCTCATCGGAGACATTGCCCTGGATACCGTAGGATCCCTTGACGGACAATTCGTTGAGCCACATCACATCCTTAAGGAAAGGCTCGTTCATGATGTTCCATCTCGCAGATACGGACCAGATAGGCAGGAACTTGGTGCTCTTGTCCTGGCCGAACTTGTTGGAGCCGTCCGCACGGACATTGGCATTGAGGATATATCTCGACTTGTAGGCATATGAGAGGACGCCGTAGAGGGAGACATAGTTGGAGAGCCTGTCAGTCACCACATCGGGAGTGGACATCTGGAGGTCGTTGAACTTGGGCCACTGCCCCGGGTCGATGGCTACGGACGACTGCCCCCTGTCCGGAAGGAAGCCCCACTGCGTGCTGGCGAGACCGGTATATTTGACGGAACGGGCTTCGGTGCCGGCCGCCGCGGAGAAATGATGTCCTTTGACATATTTGCTGTAGTCAGCCTGCAACCGTGCCGTGTAGCCGAAATTGCGGGTGTTGGAGGAATAGAGCTTGCCGCCGTAAGGAAGCTGGCACATCTCCTTTCTGAAGGTGTCATTGCTCGGAAGGGCGTCGCCGTAGTTGGTCTGACGGAGCTTGGCGGCCATGTTCGTCCTATCGTTGTACCACTCTTTGTCAGTGGTACCGGATGCGTTCATCGCGAATGTCCCCGTGATACGGAGTCCCGTCAGGACGGTCCACTCGAGGTTGGAGTTGAAGTTGAACGCATCGGAAGACACCTTCCTCCCGGAGTTGTTGATCTCGTTGATAATATTGTATTTCAGCGGATTGGCATTATAGCCCTGCTCGGAGTTGTAGTACGAGAGCGAGCCGTCCTCATTGTATGCCGGGATGGCTCTGGAGGTATTGTAGGCATAGCTGTATGCGGAGATGCCGGAGTTCAGATAGTCCTTGTCCTGGATGCTTCCGCGCACCTGGACGGTCCCTACGAGATCCGGTCTGAACCGCACCTGCACCTTGGCCATCACGTTGTAGCCCTTGACACCGGTGCCGCGCAGGTTGGCATTGTCCTCGGAATATGCGCCGGAGACATAGTAGTTGACCTTGTCATCGGCTCCCGAGATGGAGAGATTGTGCCTGTGTGACACTGAAGTGTGGTAGAGGATGTCGAACCAGTCCGTATTCATCTCCTCCATAGTCTGGACGCCCGTCAGGAACTGATCGTAGTCTATTTTCCTATTGTACAGATCGTTGAGAAGTCCCTCATAGCCCACGGAAGCCGGCTCGAAGCGATAGGCGAGGCCTTTCTGAGCTATCTCCTTGGAGACTTCGATACGCTCCTTGGAGTTCATGAGGTTGAGCCTGTTGTAGCTTGGGCGTTCGGTGACGGTGACTGTACCGTAATAGTTGACCCTCGGCTTGCCTCTGGTGCCTTTCTTGGTGGTGACAACGATGACGCCGTTGGCCGCACGCACACCGTAGATGGCCGTGGCGGAAGCGTCCTTCAGCACATCGATCTTCTCGATGTCCATAGGATTCAGCCCGGAGATGGCGTTGCCGATGAGGTTCACATTGTCAAGGTCGTTCAGGGCTTCCGTGGAGATGGAGACAGGGTCCGTGAGGATCACTCCGTCCACGACCCAGAGAGGCTCCCTGTTTCCGGAAATGGTGGAAGTGCCTCGGATACGGATCTTGGTGGCTGCACCCGGAGTGGATGACGAGCTGAGGACCGTGAGGCCCGGGATCTTGCCCTGAAGCATATTGTCGAGAGTGGACGCATTGCTCTGCAGGACATCTTCGCCCGAAATCGAAGCTACGGAAGATGCGGACAGACGGCGGTCAATGCGCTGGTAGCCGGTGTTGATCACGGCTCCGATCAGCGTCTCCATCTCATCTTTCATCCGGATCCGGATGAAATCTCCGGTGCATTTGTGCTCCTGGGTGATCATGCCGATGCAGGAGAACACGAGCACAGGCGTCTCGGCGCCTTGGGTGAATCTTACTCTGATGGAGAACTTGCCGTCTTCGTCAGTCATCGTACCTGTCCTGGTACCTTTGACCATCACCGCCACACCCGCAAGGGGGGGGGTAGCACTGCCGTCTCCGGTGACGATACCCGTGACGGTCTTCTCTGTGACGTTCTGGGCGGCTGCGGTGTCCTGGCCGAGAACGGTCAGAGCGCAAGCGGCGAGACAGCCCAGAAAGCATACCGCAACTTTGCGGCAAAAATCAGGCTTCCACATAAAACACATATGTCTAGTTGTTAATTCCGGGAGACTGTTTTCCTTTCCGCAGTCTCCAATTTGCAATTTTAGCAAATTATCCCTGCATATGCAAATCCGGAGTTGTTTTGTGTCAGAAAGGTGATTTTTCATATACTCCTACGCCATAGCAGCCGTCCGGAGAGGGGGCGGACAGGACCTTCACCGCGCCGGACATGCGCTGCGCAAGACGCGCAGGATCAGGAGAATACTCCACGGTGAGCACATATTTGCCATCCGGGAACGTCTCCCGGGGCAGATGGCGGTCCGCAAGGCGCCGTGCGAGAAGTCCCATCGTCATCCTTACATTGAGCTCCACGCAGGGGGCGAGACGGAAACGCCTCCTGCCCGACCTCCGCATACCGGTCGATGATGACGCGGACACCCGTTCGGCATCGCCATCCGTCCAGGCGGCAGGACACTCTTCCGCATCGTCCTCATAGACAAACATATCCACTCCCACATAGCCACGATAGCATCCGGCAAAACGCCTTGTCAGGAACTCTGTCACAGCTGCCCTCGCCCGGTCAAGGACCTCCGCCGGGATCATCCCGGAGAGCCTGCCGCGGATCCAGCCGTCTCCGGCCAGGACATTGCCCCGATAGGCGCCGCCTTCGTTCCAGAACAGCGAATAGCCTTCGAATTTCACCTCGTCCCGCTCCGATATGCTGAACAGCATCGCGAAGTCCTGTATCACCCTCTCCCGCCGCTCCAGCATCACACAGCCCTGACGGGCAATGATATGCCGGCACCAGCCCATATCGCTCTCCGACAGCTCTCCACGGCGGGTGTACCGCAGGCCTTTGCCGCTTCCGGACCAGGGTGCCTTGAGCACGACCTCCCCTATCCTGTCCACCGCAGGGGCGATGTCCGCCGGATCGGATATGGCGAGCACAGGACGTGCGGGACAAAGCCCCGAATCCCCTATCTCACTGGCAATAAACCTCTCAGCCTCCGCCGCCACCGTACGGTGAGACAGCCGTCTGATCCGGGACAGCTGTTCGTCGGACGGCAGCAGGGCGTCAGGCATCCCCTGCCGCTGAAGCCTGCGCTTGAGGACTGCATCCCATCCCCACGGAATGATTCTGCGGACAGGTGCTCCGACATCATAGCAGGCCGGAAGACCCGCAGCGGAGTCCGCTCCGGCAGCAGCCTCAGCACAAGACCGGAGACGGTGCACGGCGGCCTCCGCCCGAGCCACGTCCTCCGCACTGCCGTCCGCCCACGCGGTCAGGCCCGCACAGTCTTGCGCAAACCGTAATGCCGAAAACGGCGGTATGAAATTCATATCGCCGTTTGCCAGACACAAATCGTGTTCGGGGTTGAATATGTACAGGTCACCGCTCATCTATCCACTCGCGCAGAATCTGAGGCGTCAGACCCGTGAAATCAGGTATGCTGTGATCCGACATCCGCTCCACGACTTCCGGAGGATTGGTGGTCACGAGACCTACGACCATTGCGCCGGAGGCCCCGGCCGCCGACAGTCCGTGGACTGAATCTTCAAACACCGCCGTCTTCTCCGGCACGCCGCCGAGGAACTCCCTGGCCCGGATGAAGCACTCCGGATTGGGCTTGGAATGAGTGAAATACTCGCTCGTGAAGATCTGACGCACCTTGCCGGGCAGAGTGGGAAGACGCTTATAGACATTCGCCATCTTGTCCTTGTTGGAGCTGGTGACAATGGCGGTCTCCACACCTGCGCCCTTCAGCGCGTCCAGAAACTCTACAGCCCCGGGGATGGTCCGGTACGGCATCTGAGCCTCAAACTCATCCAGAGCCGCCTTGATCTCGGGCCACAGCTCGGGACGGTCTCCCAGAAAGGTGGAGAATATCGATTTCAGCGTCTGCCCTTTCACCTCTGTCCCGAAGTTCTCTCCGAGGGAATATTCATCCCCCATACCGGTCCAGAACGAAGTGTACAATCCCTCGGTGTCCAGAATGACCCCGTCGAGATCGAACAGCGCCACAATATCGGATCTTCCGCTCATCAGAATCTGTATCTTACGCTGACCGTAGGAATGAATCCGTAGAGCAGGCCTTTGCCGTAGAATTCGTTGTCGCAGAAGCCGAATGACGGACGGAGATCGGCGGAGAGCTGGAGAGGGAACCAGAATTCATATTCTAGGCCCACCTGTCCGAGGACTCCGAGGAATCCCTTGCCGCTCTGGCCGTTGTAATATGTAGTCCCGAATGTGAGACCCGGACCCGCATAGCAGCCCCACGTTCCCCTCGGTGTCCAATCCGGCTGGGCGAATACGAAGTTGTATGTACCTGTAAGTTTGAATCCCACATTGGAGAGTCCGTAGAGACCCGCATTCACCTCAAGGAAATGCGGTGCGCCCAGAGTATGCTGATAGCTGGCTTCGATACCGTATCCGATACGTGCGCCCACAGCCCTCGGCTGAGCCGCCGCCACTGCCGCAAAACCGAGCATGGCAGCGATGATGATCAATGTCTTTTTCATATTGACAAGTTGTTAAACATTTGTTTTTTCACGTGCGGCCCCTGCGGGACACCAATCAGTCATTTTTCCATTCCCTCCGGGCCGCTTCCATATTTTCACCGGCAGGCAGCACACCTCCCGGCGCAATCACTATACCATTCCGGAGAATCCCATGAACGCCATGGCGAGGATGCTTATCGTCACGAGCGCGATAGGGATGCCCTTGAACGACTTGGGTACGTCATTGAGAGCAAGCTGCTCTCTCATACCGGCGAACAGGACCATCGCCAGCCCATAGCCCACCGAAGTCGCGAACGCATAGAGCAGAGCCTCGCCGAGTCCGAGCATATGCGACGGAAGTCCGAACGTGAACTCCTTGGTGACGACCGTGATGGCGACACCGAGCACGGTGCAGTTGGTGGTGATGAGCGGCAGATATATTCCAAGCGCCTGATACAGGGCCGGGCTGACTTTCTTCAGGACAATCTCCACCATCTGGACCAGAGCCGCGATGACGAGGATGAACGAGATGGTCTGCAGGAATGTGAGTCCGAGAGGGACAAGCACGAAATTGTTGAGAAGATAAGTCACAAGAGTGGCCAGCGTTATCACGAAGCACACTGCCGCGGACATGCCTGTGGCGGTGGACAGCTTGTTGGACACTCCGAGGAACGGGCAGATTCCGAGGAACTGCGCCAATACGATATTGTTGACGAATATCGATGATATTATTATCAGCAGAATTTCCATGATCCGGACCCTTTATTGTTTTTTCAGAAACTTGTTGAACAGCACCATGAGATAGCCCAGCACCAGGAAAGCGCCCGGAGCCATCACGAATGCCAGAATGCCGTCGCCGGGCAGGAATTTCCATCCGAATGCCGAGCCGCTGCCCAGAATCTCGCGGATGAGACCGATGACGGTGAGCGACAGCGTGAATCCGAGGCCTACTCCCAATCCGTCAAGGGCCGAGTCGAGGACTCCGTTCTTGTTGGCGAACGCTTCCGCACGTCCGAGGACGATGCAGTTCACCACGATGAGGGGGATGAACAGTCCGAGAGTGGCATACATCCCCGGAGTATAGGCCTGCATAAGAAACTGCAGCACAGTGACAAATGCGGCTATCACCACGATATATACGGGGATGTGCACCTTGTCCGGGACCGCCGGAGCTATGGCCGATATGGCGATATTGGAAAGGACAAGCACGAAGAGCGTGGCAAGTCCCATGCTGAGTCCGTTTATGGCCGACGTGGTGGTCGCCAGCGTCGGGCACATGCCCAGAATAAGGACAAATGTAGGATTATCCTTGACCAGGCCTTTGGTTATAAGCTGTAATTTAGTCATTTTACGTCCTCCTTATTCTTATTCAGAGACTTGGCTGCCCTCAGCCGTATCTTCGGACAGGGCCGAGATGGCGTGCAGAGCATTGTCGATGGCCTTGGCATAGGCGCGGGATGTGATGGTGGAAGCAGTTATGGCGTCCACATCGCCGCCGTCTTTCTTGACGGAGAGCTTCCTGCCGGGAGCCCATCCCTTGAACTGATCGATGAACTTGCTGTCCGTCGCGCATTTGGCTCCGAGACCCGGAGTCTCGTTGTGTGACAGCACTACAGTGTTGTACACGGAGCCGTCGGGAAGAATCCCCACCATAAGGGTGAGCGGGCCTCCGAATCCGGATACCGTGGACTTCACCGCCACGGCTATGGTCTTGCCGTCCCTGGTGCTGAACCAGCACTCCGACGGGAGACCGCCCACTTCACAGGCCCTGGCCTCGGAGATTTCGCCTCCTTCCGGAAGCACCTTGGAGATGGATGCCGCCTGCTGGGCTTTCTCCGTTGCGGCGATAGGCTCTTTGGTGACGGCATAGACGCCGGCGAGCGCGGCCGAGCATATCAGACAAGTCACCGACAGGCTGATCAACATATTCTTGAAATTCGATTCTGCAGCCATATCTATTTCCTCCCGTATTTTTTTTTTTTTTTCCACTTGTTG
>CAVECU010000048.1:0-10068 GCA_963614015.1 uncultured Eubacteriales bacterium | reverse complement strand
GGTCTTTTCCCTCGCGGGCCCTGCAGTTCTTCTCCACCCATTCTCTGGCCTTTGCATATTCGTCCTTGTCATAGATCCCGAGGTCGATTCTTCTCTGAATCTCGGAGCAGTCGACATATTCGTTCCTCATGCCGAGATACTCTTGGAAGAAATCGGGGTTGACAGTCGAGCCTGCGATACCCATCGACACCGAACCTATGGCGAGATAGGATTTTCCGCGCATCTGCATGACGGCGACAGCCGCCCGCGCCCACCTGAGAAGCTTCTCCTCCACGTCAGGTGTGATGCCGCTGTCCGTGACATCCTGGACATCGTGCCCGTAGATGCCGAACGATGGAAGCCCTTTCTGGTTGTGGGCTGCAAGAGCGCACGCAAGATATACGGCTCCTGGCCGTTCAGTCCCGTTGAACCCCCAGATGGCTTTCGGCATGAGCGGGTCCATGTCGATGGTCTCCGCACCATAGCACCAGCATGGAGTCACGGAGATGACCGCTCCGACATTGCTTGTCCTGAACTTCTCGGCTGCGGCTGCGGCTTCCGCCACTCCGCCTATTGTGGAGTCCGCGATCACGCACTGCACCGGCGTGCCGTCACTGTATCTGAGCTCTCTGGAGTACAGGTCGGCGACTCTCCGCGCCATTCCCATGGTCATGTCCTCAAGAGACTCTCTGATGCCGCCTCTGCGGCCGTCTATGATAGGTCTGATACCTATTTTGGGATAATTCTTTGTCATATTCAGAAATTGTTGTGAAAATTCCGGTTATTTGATCGTTGTCCATCCGAGGTTCTGTACGAGTTCTCTCTTTTCGTGCTTGTCGATCTCGGTCTGGTCGATAGGGAAGAAATAGTGCTTCGGAGATTCGAATACTCTGTCTTCAACTTTTATCCTCTTGTAGAATGCGGGATCCTGCATATTCTCGCCTTCCCATATATTCATCGAATGGATAGGAACGCCCTGTGTCTCGGGTGCTTCAAGCCATCTGCGCACATCGAAGAATCGGTGCACCTCGAATGCGAGCTCGATCCTCCTCTCGTGCTTGATCTTCTCTCTCATCCCGTCCTGCGTGAGCCCTGATGCGAGCCCCGGAAGTCCGGCCCTCTGCCTTATGGCATTGATGTACTTGTAGGCTTCTTCCGGGCCGTAATATTCGTTCAGGGCTTCGGCTGCATTGAGATAGATCTCACCGAGGCGGATATACACCCACATCATGTTCGGCGTATATTGCCAAGGAATCCTTGTGGGGTAGTGGAGCTTCTTCATCAGGTATCCGGTCTTGCAATAGTCCGATCCTGCATTGTTCTTCCCATCGATTCCCTTGAACCAGAACTCGTTGACGTGAGGCTCAGTCCAGTTGGACGCGCGGGTTGTCTTCCATATCCCGCCGGCGAAATTGATGGAGGCGTAGAATCTCGGCTCGCGGTGAGTGTACATGTTGGACACGCCCTTCTGCCATCTGCCTTCGTACTCTTCTTCGGTGAATCCGGTCTCCACATATCCCGATTCGGGATTGATGATCGGGTTGAGGCCGTTGTCGGTATATCCTGTGACAGGGGTCGAGCCGTCTTCCATCTCGTATGCGTCCACCAGCTCCTGAGTCGGATTCAGGATGGAGAAGCAGCCGAACGACACGGGGTCGGAGCAGTTGAGCCAGTGTTCGTAGGTGCCTATGTTCTTGGCCCAGAGGATTTCCTCGTTCCAATTGTCATTGAAGATGTTCTGATAATTCTTGACCGGGTCGTCCGGCATCTCGGAATACAGGTTGCGGCCATCAGCGGCGGCCGCTTCTATGCAGGCGACGGCTGCATCTGCCGCAGTCTTCCATTTTTCCTTGTCATAGACCTGGGAAATGAGAGGTGTTCCGTCAATGGGGTCCGTGAGCTCGGCGAACAGAGGGTCTCCATTGTAGAGAGGCGAGGCGATGTAGAGGAGCGCCCTGGACTTGAGCCCGAGTGCCGACAGCTTGGTGGCTCTGCCGGTGTCTGTTGACGGCCATTTGCTTACATCTTCGAGATATTCGACAGCCCTGTCGCAGTCGGCCACGATGAATTTCACGACTTCGTCAGCAGGGGAACGCCTTACAGCCATCATGTCTTCATTCGGATCGAAGGCGTGATCTGTCAGAGGAATGGCGCCGTAGGCCCTGAACACAAGGAAATGATACCAGGCCCTCAGGAAATAGGCTTCGCCCTTCCAATGCCGAATCTCGTCAGCGGCGGCGGGGCATTTGTCCACGTTTTCAAGGAACATGTTCACTTTTCTGAGCGCCATATAGGACTCCGGCCATACCTGGGACCTCTTGATGTCGTTCGGGTTCCATCCGCCGTTGTTTATCTGGTGAGAGTAGGCACCACCGTAGGCTATCTCCATCTCGTCGCAGCCGCCGGTGTAGGGGTTGCGCCAGGCTCCGCCGTCGTCAGCCATGTTGGCCTCCGTCGGTGTCCATGAATATATGTGCGTGAGAAAATCCCTTGTGTAGATGCGGTTTGCAAATACATCGGCTATGGTGAGGTTCTCGTCCGGAGCTTTGTCGAGGAAGCTCTCGCAGGAAGTGACTCCTGCAGCCGCCAGCAAAAGCCCGATGAATATTGTGTTGTATTTTTTCATGATCTCGCAGATTTGATTGTGTTCATAACTTGTCCGGTGCTGCTCAGAATCCCACCTGCAAGCCGAGGGTGAGGCCTCTCTGTGTAGGATAGGTGCTGTTGGCGAGATTGTTGGATTCCGGGTCCACGACTTTTATCTTGTCGAGGCAGAACAGGTTGTTGCCGTTGACAAAGAGACGGAGAGACTCGAGCCCCAGCTTGGACGATACGTTTTTGCTGAAATTGTAACCCAGTTCCGCAGTCTTCAGCTTCAGGTAGGAGGCGTCGTGCTGATAGAGGGTGTTTATCTGGTAGTTGTTGGAAGATGTTCCGTTGTGTACCACCGGATATTTCGCGTTCGTGTTGTCTCCGCCCGGGATGAATCTGTTGTCATAGTACTCGCGCAGGACGTTGTATCCCGGATAGTCGAGATAGAAAGGCCACATGCTGGCCGAGTCGATGAAAAGGCTCGTCTGGGTGGCTCCGGTGAAATTCATCGAAAGGTCAAAGCCCTTGTAGGCGAATGTGAAGCCGAATCCGAACATGACCCTCGGCTCCCTCGGATATCCGATCCACGTCCTGTCGTAGGCGTTGATGACACCGTCCTCGTTGAGGTCCTTGTATTTGATGTCTCCGACCGTGTATGTGCCGAGCTCCTGCTTCGGGCTGTTGTCGATTTCCTCCTGTGACTGGAAGAGACCTTCGACTATGTATCCCAATGCGATTCCCGTCGACTGGCCGCGGGTGTTCTGGTAGTCATAGAGCGCTTTTGCGGTGTCGTCCTCGAGTATGGTGTTCTTGGCATAGGTGAAATTGCCGCGGACGGAGTAGAAGAATCCGCTTTTGGTCGTGTTGGTGAACTCTATCTGGCCATCGATGCCGCCATTCTCCATGACTCCGAGGTTGGCCCAAGGCGTGTCGCCCCAAGCCGCGCCCATGATGTCAGGAATCTGTGCGCGCTTGAGAAGAATCTGGTTCCTGTATTCATAGAACCAGTCTGCGGAGAGCCTGATCTTCCTGTCGAACAGTTCAACATCGACTCCGATATCCGTCTTGTGGGAAACTTCCCAAGTCGCGTTAGGCGCACCCATCTGCAGCTCCGCCATGCCGTTGTATCCGTTCTGCGAATCTCCGAACAGATAGCCGTTGGCGGTCTTGTTGACGGTGGACATGTAGAAGAATCTGCCTGCGGAACCGGAGGCATCGCTGCCGACAAGACCATATGAACCCCTGAATTTCAGGTGATTGATCCAGCTGATGTTCCAGAATTTCTCTTCGGAAGGGACCCAGCCGGCAGACCATGCCGGGAAGAAGCCGTAGCGTTTTCCTCTTGCGAAATTCTCCGATCCGTTGTATCCGAAGTTCCACTCGAACAGATATTTCTGCGCATAGTTGTAAGTGAGGCGGCCAGCCCATCCCTGTCTCCGGTAAGGAAGGTTCAGAGTGGAAGTCCCGGCTGTAAGGTCTTTGTAGTCACGGCGGTTGAACATTCCCATCGCCCCGATGTTGTGTTTGTTGAAAGTGCGGTTCCAGTTGACCCTCACATCGTAGTAATAGGCCCTGTTGGAAGATGACGAGAACCTGTATCCCATGGCTGTCTCTTCCTTGATGACCGTATATCTGTCCTCGCCCGTGGCGGGATCGGCTCCGAGATATTTCTTGATGAGAGGCTGCTTGCTGCGTGTGGCCTCATTGAAATACCAGTGGTCAAACGAGAAATTGCCCTCGATCTGAAGCCCCGGGGTGATCAGGCTGCCGAGGTCCCATTTGGCCCCCACAGTACCCTGTGTAGTCGAGCGGAACTGCTTGGAATATCCGCTGTTGGTTGTGTACACGTACGGGCTTATCCACTCGTATGAAGTGTTTCCGCCACCGAAACTTCCATCGGGGTTATACACCGGGAAGGAAATCGGAGAGCATACGCGGAGCGAATTGAAGATCGTGGCTGCGGAAGTGCCCGGATATGTCCTGTCCTCGATGATCTCGGCGAGCCCGAGTGAAAGGGAGAAATTCTTGGTGAGGTTGATGTCCACGTTGGAGCGGAAGTTATACCTCTGGGACAGGGAGTTGGTCCTGTAGTCATAGGACGGGTCCTGCTTGAACAGACCGCTCTGGGATGTGAAACCGACGCTCACATAGTATCTCACGGTCTCGTTGCCTCCGTTGACGGAGAGTGTGTTGATGGTCTGGAACGCATTCTTCTTGAGAGTCTTGTCCGTCCAGTCCACGCTCGGATAGTTGTAAGGGTCGGACTGGTCACGGAATTTCTCGATCTCCTCGTCAGACCACGGAATCGCCGTGCCTCCCACGGTGCAGGCCTCGTTCATGAGGGTCGCGAACTCATACCCTCCTATATAGTCGGGGAAACGCAGGCCGTGGAGCTGGGTGGCTTCCATCCGCAAGGACACTTTCGGCCGTCCCACCGTTCCTTTCTTGGTGTTGATGAGGATGACGCCGTTGGCTCCGCGCATACCGTAGACTGCTGTGGCTGATGCGTCTTTCAGAATGGAGAAGGATGCTATCTCGTCGGTGTTGATGATGTTGATGTCACGCTCCACTCCGTCGACGAGGACAAGCGGTGAAGAGTTGGTCCAGGAACCCAGTCCGCGGATGAGAATCGTGGCTCCATCGTATCCGGGCTCGCCGCTGCTCTGGCGGGTGATGATGCCCGGCATCGAGCCGCCGAGCGAGTTGGACAGCGACGGCGCGGCGGACTGCTGCAGTATCTTGGTGTCCACCTGCGTGAGGGACCCTGTGATCGTGGCTTTCTTCTGGGAGCCGTATCCGATGACGACGGCGTCCTGGAGCGATTCGACATCGCTTTCGAGCGTCACGTTGATTACCGCCTTGCCGGAGATGTTCATCTCGACGGTCTTATAGCCTATGGCGGTGAATACAAGGACGCCCTTCGGGTCAGTGACAGTAAGAGAGTACCGGCCGTCGAGGTCCGTGATGGTTCCGAGGTTGGATGCTTTCAGCATCACGCCGGCTCCGATGACAGGCTCCTTGGTCTGAGCGTCCAGCACCGTGCCGGAGACTATTGCCCCCCCCCGGTTCTGGGCGACAGACCAGGGATTTGCAGCGAACAACGCAAGAGCAAGGCTGAGGCCGATGACGGACGTCAGCTTCCTGCCGGTTGTCGCAAGAATCTCGCATAAATGTTCCATAGCGTGACTAATTGGTTGATTGTTTTACCGTTAATTGCTAAATTGATTTAGCAAAAATGATTAAAATTAAGGGCGGTTCAGCCCTTCTGGTGAGTGTTTTGTTGTGGTTTTCCGGTGGTTTTTCTAAGATTCAATCTTGACCGCATCGCAAAGTAAGTTACTTAAAATGAGAATTCCAAAGGATATTTGAGAAAAATTTCTGAATATGCCGGGGAAAAGTGTTGTTTTCTGAAAAATATGCATAAATTTGCAAAAACAATTTAGCGGAATGCAGGGTAGAAAGAAGAACGTTTCCATAAAGGATATTGCGGCTTCGGCCGGAGTTTCTCCGTCCCTTGTGTCGTTCGTGCTGAACGGGAAGCAGAAGCAGTATCGGGTCAGCGAGCAGATGTCGAAGAAAATCCTGGATATCGCCCGGAAGATGGACTATACGCCGAACGGATTCGCTAAAAGCTTGAGGGTGGGGACGAACCATACTATAGGAGTGGTGGTCTCGGATATCTCCAACATGTTTTTTGCCGAGATTGTCAAGAACATAGAGGCGGCGGCCGAGGAGAGGGGATATATGGCGATCTTCTCAAGCTCGGATGAGAGCGCGGACAAGCTGGCGGATCTGACGCGGAAGATGCTTGCCAAGGAAGTGGACGGCCTGATAGTCGTGCCGTGCAACGGCTCGGATGATACGGTGCGGATGCTTGTGGACAGGAATATCCCCACTGTATTGTTGGACAGATATATTCCGGAGATCCGCACTGACTATGTGTGCCTTGACAACAGGCGTGCGGCCTATGAGGCGACGATGCATCTCATAGATCAGGGATACCTCAAGATCGGCTATGTCGGATATGATGCGAATCTGACCAATATGAAGTGCCGTCTTGACGGCTATCTTCAAGCCCTGTCCGACAGCGGCAGGAAATCACTGGCCGTGACCAAGTTCGTGGATATGGAATCGCTGGACAAAAGCTGCGAGAAGGCCATGTCCGGCATCATTGACAGCGGAGTGGACGCCATCTTGTTCGCGACCAACACGATAACGATCAAGTGTCTCTATTATATGCAGGAGAGGGGAATACGTATTCCGGATGACCTGGGGATCGTATGCTTCGACGGGGAGAGCGCATTTGATTTCTTCTATGCTCCGATATCGTACGTCTCACAGCCTCTTGAGCGTATGGCCCGCAAGTCGGTGGAGATCCTTGTGGAGAAGATCGAGTCCAAGGACTGCCTTCTTCAGCAGGTGGAGGCCGAGGGGGCTCTGGTCAGACGGGCGTCTTCGGATAGATGCGCGAAGACCGGGATGGAGGCAGATGAGCAATAGAGCCGGGACGATGCTTGTCTTTCGTCACACCTCTATATGCTAAATGGATTTAGTAAATATTTCTTGGATAGTTTCTTGACCGCAAACCGGAAATTATTTCAAAACAACTTTTCACATTCAACATTAAAATGAAAACCTCAAAAATCCTTACCGCTCTGGTGTGCGGGCTTATGGCCTTCCAGAGTCAGGCACAGACGGCTTTCAACGGCCTTGACATGAATCTCGGGAATCTTTCAAGACTCTCCAATGCCGAGACACGGTCCATCTCACCGGAGAATTTCACCGGAGAAAAGGGGAAGGGCGGCATGGCGGTGCCGAAGCTCCCGAACGAGAAAAATGTGAACAATGCTTCATGGGCGGCCAGAGATCTGGGCGAAGGATGGAAAGTCAATCCTTACATCATCATCGGCTCGGGCGAGACTGTCACCATAGCCGAGATGGAAGGACCGGGAGCGATTCAGCATATCTGGATGACTCCTACCGGGGTATGGCGCTGGAGCATCATCAGAATCTACTGGGATGACGAGAAGACCCCTTCCGTAGAGTGCCCGATAGCGGATTTCTTCTGTATGGGATGGAATGAATATGCTCCTCTGGTGTCACTGCCGGTGTGCGTGAATCCTGGAAGCGCATTCAACTGCTACTGGCAGATGCCGTTCCGCAAGAAATGCCGGATCACGATGGAGAACATCAATCCGAAAGATGCGATGACCCTCTATTATCAGATAGATTACACTCTGACGGAAGTTCCTGATGATGCCGGATATTTCCACGCCCAGTTCAGGCGCACCCGGTACAACGAGTCTTCGGACTTCACCGTCATCGACGGCATAAAGGGTCAGGGCCAGTATGTCGGCGTCTATATGGCTTGGGGGCTCACCAACAACGGATGGTGGGGCGAAGGCGAGATGAAATTCTTCATCGACGGTGACAAGAAATATCCTACGATCTGCACCACGGGTACGGAAGATTATTTCTGCGGCTCATACAATTTCGACAGAAACGGCAGATTCACGGAGTTCTGCACCCCGTATGCCGGCCTTGTGCAGGTCATCCGTCCGGACGGGACATATCGCTCGCAGGAGAGGTTCGGTCTATATAGGTGGCATATCCAGGACCCTGTAAGATTCAAGAAGGACTTCAAGGCCACAATGCAGGATCTGGGCTGGAGATTCGACGGAAGGTATCTGCAGCAGCATTCCGACATCTCGGCCACCACGTTCTGGTATCAGAGCGAGCCGCATGCGAAGTTCCCGGATTTCCCTGCGTGGAGCGATCTTGAGACATATTAGCCGGAGAATGGCTTCAATAAGCTGTTTTGAAGATGCTCCCGAAGTGTGATATTATGGGCGCCACTTCTGTGCGTCACATATTGTGCTTGTTTGTATTCTTGGCGGGTCTTGCCGGCAGTTCCTGCGGCAAGGCTTCCGTCAGGGATGAAAGCTCTGATGGCGGCATTGTCGTCCGTGTGTCTGAAAATACTGTCCGAAGCAGCCGGGGGCTGGCCGAGATAGCGCTTGAAATAGATGATTTCGAAGGTCTCGACTATCTCCGCGTCGTCAAGGATACGAAGTATGGACGTCTTCCGGCAAGGCATGTCAAGTCGTTGATTTCCGCGGACTTTACCTATGTGTATGTCATCAAGGAGACGGATCCGGAAGAGCTGACTCTGGAGTTCACCGCCTATGACGCCGCCGGCAATCCCGGTGAGACCGTGCCTGTCAGGATCATCAATGCCGGAGCCGCGGGAGAAGGAAGCCTGACGCTTTCCGGACTTCAGTGCGTCTCGAGAGTGACAGGGGACGAGAACAACGGCCATGACGGCCTCCCGGCGGTGAAATACACGCTCAACAATCGTACGGACAAGAGATTCAATGTCGGCGGAACCGATCTTGGGATAGTGTGGGAGATCTCGCCGGGCAGGTACGGATTGTTTTTCGGCGACACGTACGGTGCGGACTTCCGGCCGAATCCTTCGGCTCCGGGCCCGAACGGCGGTTCCTGGAGGAGCAATGTCCTGCTGTTCTCCGAGGACGCCGACTTGAGTGACGGCATGACGATAAGCGGCGCCGCGATGAGCGGAGGCCAGGCCAAGGAGATATGCTTCGGGGCCAAGAACACTTCCGGCTCCGGCGACTTCACGTCCATTCCTACGGCGGCGGTCCATGCGGCGGGCGCCGACTATGTGCATTATATGAATATCCGTACTTGGGCCGGCTGGATCACCAACTACTCCAGTCTCTACAAGAGCGAAGACGCCGGGGAGAACTGGACCCGTCTGGAGAAAGTCACGTTCGGCGGTGAAAGCAATTTCGGACAATGCGGATATTTCAATGACGGAGGCATCGTGTATATGATGGGGACCAACAGCGGCAGGGATGGCGTGCCGTATCTGGCCCGGTTTCGGGAAGAAGATATCGAGGCTCAAGGCCTTTATGAGTATTGGAACGGATTCGGCTGGACAAGGGGCGATGAAAGCGCCGCAGCACCGCTGTTTGATGACAAGACGGGAGAGCTGTCTTTCAGCTATATGCCGGAACTGGACAAATGGGTGCTGCTGTATTTCAATGCCACAAGATACGAGATAAGCATGCGCAGCGCCGACAATCCTGTAGGGCCGTGGAGCGACCCGGTACAGGTGGCGGGCGGGGCGAAATGGCCGCAACTGTATGGCTCATACATACATCCGCTGTCTATGAAAGGTAAGACGCTCTATTTCATAATGTCGATGTGGCTGCCGTACAATACCTATCTGATGTCTGTAAATCTGGAGAAAAAACAATGATGCGGAAAATATTGTTGTCTGCGGCAATCGTACTGGTGCCGCTGCTCTCGTCTGCTCGCAGGACGGAGACTCTCACCTCACCGGACGGAAGGATCGCCATTTCTTTCAGCGCCGCAGGAGGAGAACTTGCCTATTCTCTCCGCTACGGAGGCAGGCTGCTGGTGGATGATTCGCGGCTGCTGATGTCGCTTGACAGCGTCACTCTCGGGAGC
>CAVECU010000047.1:0-10448 GCA_963614015.1 uncultured Eubacteriales bacterium | reverse complement strand
CATTAAGGTCGCGGTCACGGGTATGCTCGCCCACAACTTCGCCCGCATAGATCTCCTCGCCCGGATCCACGAAGAATTTGCCCCTGTCGAGAAGCTTGTTCATGGAATAGGCTATGGCCTCGCCGGTCTCAAGCGACACGAGAGAGCCGTTGGTCCTGTGCTCGATCTCGCCCTTGTAAGGCTGATAATCCTTGAATCTGTGAGCCACGACAGCTTCACCCTGGGATGCCGTGAGGAGATTGTTCCTCAGCCCCATAAGGCCTCTTGTAGGGATCTCGAACTCAAGCAGCGTCCTGTCGCCCCTCGGCTCCATATGGATGAGCGCGCCTTTTCTCCTCGTGGAGATCTCTATGGCCGCTCCCACAAACTGCTCCGGCACTTCGATGCTCAAGTCCTCGATAGGCTCGCACCTCTGGCCGTTGATCGTCTTGTCCAGCACCTTCGGCTGACCTACCTGAAGCTCAAATCCCTCACGTCTCATCTCCTCGATGAGCACGGAAAGATGCAGCACGCCTCGTCCATAGACCACGAAAGAGTCGGCATTGAGCCCCGGCTTCACGCGGAGCGCGAGATTTTTCTCCAGCTCCTTGTCAAGACGTTCTTTTATATGTCTGGAAGTCACGTATTTGCCATCCTTTCCGAAGAACGGTGAATTGTTGATGGTGAAGAGCATGCTCATCGTCGGCTCATCGATCGCAATCGGCGGAAGAGCCTCCGGATTCTCGAAATCGGCGATCGTGTCACCTATCTCAAACCCGTCTATACCCACAACCGCGCATATGTCACCGCACTGGACTTCAGGGACTTCCTTCTTGCCGAGGCCGTCAAATACGAGAAGCTGCTTGATCTTCTGCTTCTCCTGCCTGTCATACCTCTTGCAGAGAGTCACGTTCATTCCGGTAGCCAGACGGCCTCTTGTCACCCTGCCCACTGCGATACGTCCCACATAAGGGGAATATTCCAGCGAAGAGATGAGCATCTGCGGCGTGCCCTCGTTCATGGCCGGAGCCGGAACCACGTCCAGAATGGCATCGAGAAGAGCCGTGATGTCCGATGTCGGATTCTTCCAGTCGGTGGACATCCAACCCTGCTTCGCGCTGCCGAATATCGTGCGGAAATCCAGCTGATCCTCAGTTGCATTGAGCGAGAACATCAGGTCGAAGACTTCCTCCTGCACCTCGTCCGGGCGACAGTTCGGCTTGTCCACCTTGTTGACCACGACGATAGGCTTCTTGCCCATCTGCAGGGCCTTCTGAAGCACGAAACGGGTCTGCGGCATACAGCCCTCAAACGCATCCACAAGCAGCAGCACGCCGTCCGCCATATTCAGCACACGCTCCACCTCGCCTCCGAAATCGCTATGGCCAGGAGTATCGATAATATTGATCTTCACCCCGTTATACGTAACGGACACATTCTTGGCAAGGATGGTGATACCCCGCTCGCGTTCTATATCATTGTTGTCGAGTATGAGCTCTCCAAGGTTTTCCGGCTGGCGGACAAGATGTGCCTGATAGATCATACGGTCCACGAGTGTGGTCTTGCCGTGATCGACGTGCGCAATCAGCGCAATGTTCCTGACATTCATATTCTCTTCTTATGCTTCTTCTTTCGTATCAATACAGAAGTGCAAAAGTAGGCATTTCTTCGGTTTTAATGAACTTTTTATGCTATTTTTGCAGTCTTGCAATCAACGCACGCAGCCGTGCGCCGGCATCGACGGCGGAGCGGAAACTCCGGGCGGACAAGGATATACAATTCAGATTCATAATACATCATGTCAGAGAAAATCATCATTCTCGATGCCGGTTCCCAGGTGACGCAGCTGATAGGGCGCAGGCTCAGGGAGCTGAACGTCTATTGCGAGATCTATCCCTACAACAAGATGCCCGAGCTCACGCCGGAGATCAAGGGCGTCATACTGTCCGGAAGCCCCTGCTCCGTAAGAGACGCCAACGCGCCGCAGATCGAGCTGGACAAGTTCAAGGGCAAGGTCCCTGTCCTGGGGATATGCTATGGAGCCCAGTATCTTGCAGCCAAATGCGGCGGCCGCGTCGAAGGCTCGCTCGCCCGCGAGTACGGCCGTGCGATGCTCAACATCGTCAATGCCGGATCTCCGCTTCTCAAGGGCGTCTCACCTCATTCGCAAGTGTGGATGTCTCACGGAGATACCATATCCGCATTGCCGGAGGGCACGGAAGTGATCGCATCCACTGACGATGTGGCCAATGCGGCATTCCATTTCCTCTCGGAGCCGACTTATGCAGTCCAGTTCCATCCGGAAGTGTACCACACCGCAGAAGGGACCAGGATCCTGTCCAACTTCGCTTTCGGCATCTGCGGATGCGCCGGCGAATGGACTCCGGCGTCATTCATAGACACCACAGTGGAGGACCTCCGCAGGCAGCTCGGCGATGACAAGGTGATACTCGGGCTCAGCGGCGGAGTGGATTCCACGGTAGCGGCGGTACTGCTGAACAAGGCCGTCGGACACAACCTCACCTGCATCTTCGTGAACAACGGACTTCTGCGCAAAAACGAGTTCTCCGACGTTATGGACTCATACAAGGATATGGGACTGAATGTCATAGGGGCGGACGCATCTGCCGAATTCATATCCGCGCTTGCCGGAGTGACCGAGCCGGAGGCCAAGAGGAAGATAATCGGAAGACTGTTCGTGGAGACTTTCGACAAATACGCACAGACCATCAGCAATGCCCGCTGGCTGGCGCAGGGCACCATCTATCCGGACGTGATCGAGTCCGCAGGCATCCCCGGCATCGCTTCCAAGATCAAGTCCCACCACAATGTGGGCGGCCTTCCGGAAAAAATGAATCTGAAGATCGTGGAGCCGCTGAAGATGCTGTTCAAAGATGAGGTCCGCAGAGTCGGACGGTCTCTCGGCATCAAGGAGGAGCTTGTGGGCAGACATCCTTTCCCGGGACCGTCTCTGGCCATCAGGATCATAGGGGACATCACCGAGGAGAAGCTGCGCGTTCTTCGCGAGGCGGATGACATCTTCATCCGAGGGCTCCGGAGCTATGACTGCACGGGAATGGGATTCCCGTCGGCTTCCGATCCGAGAATAATGGCGACGAATCTGTATGACGCCATCTGGCAGGCCGGCGTCATCCTGCTGCCTGTCAAGAGCGTGGGCGTGATGGGCGACGAGCGCACTTATGAAAATCCGGTGGCGCTCAGGGCCGTGGTCTCCACCGATGCGATGACGGCCGACTGGTTCCATTTCCCTTATGATTTCCTCGCCAAGGTGAGCGATGACATCATCAACAAAGTAAAGGGTGTGAACAGGGTCGTCTATGACATCTCGTCCAAACCGCCTGCAACAATCGAATGGGAGTAAACTGGACTAAATAGTCCGACAGAGCGACTAATAAGTCCCGCAGGGACCGCACCGGATAGGTGCGAGATACCCCTAATAGGGGTCGCAGCCTCAGCTGCGGGGGTTAAGAGTCCAGGACGTATTTAGTGACTAAATTAGTCACTAAATACGTCATTTCGTGATGCCGTCTATGATAAAAATAACGGCTCCAGGGCCCTCTGCGGCCCGAAACGAAGATTAGACGATTTCATTTTCTGAAAACGGGTAAGTATCCATTACTTTGCCTTCGGAATCGGGGAGCCGCCCGCAGCGGTTTCCAAGCGGAAGATTCCGAGGGCCGGGAAGGCCGTGTCATAAGCTGACGCGGAAGAGGCCGTTAACCTATAACTTACCTGTTATGAAACAATTATTCAGACTACTGGTCTTCACGCTTGCGGTCGCTGCAGGTTGTTCAAAGGAGCCGGGGATCCTTCAGGAAGACGAAAGCACCGGAGAGGCGCTCGGCCACGACATGATAGTGCTGGGAGAGAAACTGGACGACCCCTATTCGGTCAAGAATGTCACCAAGGCGTTGGACAACCTGTATCCGACCAGAAGCGACAGGACCGACGTGACGCCGACAGATGTCTACATCCGTTTTCTCCCCAAGACCGACAGCGAGTACAAGAAACTCACTGACAGCGGATTCGAGCTTATGGATCATCCGCTCGACTACCAGATCGTCAAAGACGGAGACTACTACCACGACCCGGAAGTGGACGACGAAGACATCACATGGCAATATGCCGTCATCCCCCACGGGACCGAGCTTCCGGAAGGAATTGAATACGAAATACTTGACGACTGTTATATCCCGGAGGCCGGGACCAGGTCGGACGACGGGATCGACTGGGATCTGGTGGAGGCGGAAGCGTTCCGCATCACCGGCAACGAGGATCTGCTGCAACCCGGGACAAGAGGCGGCGCATCGAAGCCGGCGGGCCGGATCACCATCATCGACAAGGATTTCAACGGAGGCCAGCCTTTCGGCGTCGCCGGAGTCAGGGTCGTATGCAATGTGTTCGTCAAGTTCGCTTCCGCATCGACAGACAGGGACGGATATTACCAGTTCAGCCGCAAGTTCTCGTCCCGGCCGCGTTATCGGCTGATGTTCAAGAATACGGAAGGATTTGCGATAGGGTTCAACAAAGTGCTCGTCCCCGCGTCCTGGTCCACTCTCGGCAAGGGCGACCCGGAGGGGAAGGATGCCGAGATCACCAAGGATTCCAACCGCAAGCTGTGGTGCAGGAGCGTGGTCAACAACGCCGCCTACGACTATTACACCAGATGCACGCCCGATGACATGGGCATCACCAAGCCGCCCAAGGGCTTGAGAATATGGCTCTTCCAGAATCTGGACGCAAGCAGCGCGGTGATGATGAAGCACGGGGCGATAATCGACAATTCCATCATAAGCGAGTATCTCGGGTCTTACACTTCCCTGCTGAAGATTTTTCTCCCCGATATCACGCTCGGGCTCAAAGGAGAGTCGGAATACTCCGAGATCTACTCCGAGACCTGCCACGAGCTGGCGCACGCCAGTCATTTCGTCCAGGTCGGAACGTCCTACTGGGACAATTATATAAAATATATAATCTCCTCATTCATAGCCTCCGGCGGAGTGACCTACGGCGACGGCACAGGCGATGACGCAGGCTATTGCGAAGTCGGGGAGATGTGGAGCTACTTCATGCAGAACCTCATGTTCCACGACCGGTACGGCGGGATAATGCCGTCGAACGGCATCAGCTGGTGGTTCTACCCTCAGATCTTCCGCTATCTGGAAGAGAGGGGAATCACGCGAGGTCAGATATTCAGCGCACTTACCGGGGAGGTCAATTCCCGGAGCGCATTGAAGGCCAAACTGCTGGAGCTGAATCCGGAGAAATCTTCACTGATACGACAAACATTTGACAGATATGCGGAATAGATTCATCACATTCGCCGCCGCCTTTGCGGCTCTGCTGACCTTCAGCACGGAGATGTCCGCCCAGAAGGGCTCCCTGTCCACCGACCTGCTCGGATATCTGGACTTCGTCACGCTCAATGCGGAAGCATCCTATCCTATGGCCCGCAAATGGACACTTACAGCTGCGGTCAAGTACAACCCGTTCACATTCAACCTCGGAGAAGGCCGGGAGCAAGCCCGGAACAGGCAGCAGACTTATGCTGCCGGAGTGCGGTTCTGGCCATGGCACGTATATTCCGGATGGTGGATGTCAGGCAAAGTCCAATATCAGGAATTCAACACCGGAGGCATCTTTTCCGACACCACCAGAGAAGGCGACAGGATGGGAGCGGCCCTTGCGGCCGGGTACTCGCTCATGGTCGGAAAGCATCTCAATCTGGAATTCGGCGCGGGGCTCTGGAGCGGAATGGAAGCGTTCACTATCTATTCGTGCCCTGAATGCGGCCTCACGCAGTCCGGCGGGCGGAAGATTTTCCTCCTCCCGGCAGATGTGACGGTGGCGCTAAGCTACATATTCTGAGAAGGCATCCGGAATCATGAGAAGCAGAAAGTTTCCTCATTCCCTGGCCTGCCTGGCCCTCCTCCAGCTCATTGCCACCTGCCCGGGCTGTTCGGTCAAGGAGACCAGGGATTTGTGCCCTTGTCAGCTGCAAATAAGTTTTCAGGAAAAGGACAGGCCCCTCCTGCGCGACGGAGTCCTGCTCCTGCTGTCCACAGAGGATAATGGATTGAAGGTTTCGGACACGCTGAGAGCAGAAGCGGGAGAGGACAGTCCTTTGGAATACAACATACCGGCGCCCCGGGGAAGAATCTCGGTATCTGTCTTATATCCGGCTGACAGAGACGCACTTACCGTAGATGAGGGGGACTCGTTCTCACGCATCTATATGGACTATGCCGTCATAGACGCTCTAGGGGAGTCTTCGTCAGTCGAGATGTCTCTGCACAAGAGGTTCTGTGAGATCAGACCGGAAGTGGCGGATGCATCCGGGGTGGCGGAGACGCTTGCAGAAGCGGACATTTCCGGCGGCGGGACGGCATTCGGTCTTGAGATCCGGGGCAAGGTGACGGGGTATGCGTCTGACGGCTCAGTGGTGGAGGGCAAGTTCCGCTCCGCTGTGGACGGCTGCGCCCGCGTACCGAGGCAAGTGGACAACTCTTTGCAGCTCAACATCCTCGCGGAAGACGGCATCACCCGCACATTTGCTCTTGGCAACTATATCGCGGAGAGCGGATACGACTGGAACGCCACCGATCTCCCGGACATCAGCATCGTGATCGACTACTCCAGAGCCGTCGTCACTCTCCGCATCGATGGATGGAGCAGGGAGATCAGTCTGGAGACGGTGATATGAGACTTTATTCAAATCCCCGAAAAACAGCTTCGTAAGCGGCTTCAAAAAGCGCCCATCAGAAGAAGCCCTATATGATTCGGAACAAAAATCTCAAAACCGCACCCGATCCTTGGGAATTAAAAAAGTATTCGTATCTTTGCATTCCATTTATGGACTCAATGCGCGGGTGGCGAAATGGTAGACGCGCTAGTTTCAGGAGCTAGTGTCAATTGCGACGTGTGAGTTCGACTCTCATCTCGCGCACGAAAAAAGGGATGTCGGGGTACCCGACATCCCTTTTTTATACCCAGGCCCGCTGCCGCCGCAGCCACGGCGTAATCGACAAAAGCCACGTCGCCAAGCTTAGAAGAATGTAACGGTCTCCTGCTCAACGGCGGAGATGAGGGCATTGGCAAGACGGCTGACGCCGAAGCGGAAATACTTCTTGCAGAGCCATTCCGCCCCGAGCACCGAGGATACTATGGAATAGTAGCAGAGCGCATCCGCCGCAGTGGATATTCCTCCGGCGGCCTTGAAACCGACCCTGCGTCCCGTCTTGTCGAAGAAAGCCTTGATACATTCGCACATGACATAGGCGGCCATCGGAGTGGCGTTGACATCCACCTTGCCTGTCGAAGTCTTGATGAAGTCCGCACCCGCCTCCATCGCAAGGAACGACGCATCGGCTATCTTCTCGGCGGAGACAAGTACTCCGCTCTCAAGGATCACCTTGAGGACCGCCTCCCTGCCCTGCGCCTTGGCGGCATCATCCACAGCCTTGCGGCACAATCTGATCTCTGCTGCCGCCGTCTCATAGTCTCCCGCGAGGAATGCGTTGAGCGCCAGCACTATATCCACCTCGTCAGCCCCAGCCTCCACGGCAAGCGCACATTCCCTTGCCTTGATCTCGGGGAAGGTTTGAGACGACGGGAATCCGCCTGCCACAGCCGTGACGTGCAAGCTGTCATCCTTCCTGCATTCTCTCACGACGGAGGCAAGGTTGGGATAGACACATACCGATGCCGGCAACGGATAGCCGGGATACGTCTGACTGCAAGTATTCACCTTTTCCACAAGACGGCAGACCGAGGCCTTCGTATCCGCAGAATGGAGCGAAGTGACATCCATCAGGGAGAAACATTTCTTGAACACCTCGTCCGACGCCACATTGTCAAGGCTCGAAGCTATGAGCTCCAACCTCCTGTCGATGGCCTCCTTGTCGGGGGCATATCCGTATTTTGCACACAACTCACTCATATATATAAATTTTACTCTGTTACTGTTGTCTCCGCAATTCATCCGCGGATCTGTATCTTGAAGCCCTCCCGCAGAAGCGGCTCCACGGCGCTGCGCATCCGATCAGCGGTAAATTTCTCAAGCCCTGCGGCAGGAGCCTCACGGTCAAGGGTATAGACCATTATTTCCCGTGGGCGCAGCTCCCTCACGATATTCATCCATCCGGTCAAATTCTCTTCCGAAAGAGAATCAAACCCCGGAAATCTCAGGAACATCGTCTGAAGGATGAAATCCCCGTCAAATGCTTTCAGAGCCTCAACCGTCTCCCGCACGGAATAGTGCCCCCGCGGCTGATTTATCTTCGCCGCAGCAGCATCCGCCGCAGCGTCCAGCTTCAGAATCGGATTGTCCACCCTCATCAGCGCCCGGCGCACATCTTCACGGCAAGCCGTTGTAGCATTGGACAATACCGACACTTTAGCCTCCGGATAGAATCTGTCCCTGAGAGACAGGGCGATATCGGTCATCTGCGCGAAATGCGGATTGAGAGTCGGCTCCCCGTCACCGGAGAAGGTGATGGAATCTATCTTCACGCCGCCATCCGCACACTCCGACAACTTTGCCTCCAATGCGGCGGCGAGCTCCTCCGGAGACGGGAGCCAGGTGTCATCCCTGCCGTCCCTGTTCCATCCGCATTCGCAATATACGCAGTCGAAATTGCACAGTTTGCCCCTTTCAGGCAGCAGATTGATGCCCAGAGAAGCCCCGAGCCTGCGGCTGAATATGGGGCCGAACACCAGTTTCTCTCGCAACATGGTCACAATCATATTATCCTGCGGGAAACACTTCCCGAGGTAAGACGCCCGCAGTCATCCAGACGGCTGACATATACGATCCCCGGACGGTATCCAGGCGCGATCCTGCCAAGTACATCGCCTTTGCCGAGGAAATCGGCGCCTCCCCAGGTGGCCCATCCCAGCAGCTCCCCGAGCGGTATTTCCGGGAAATTCTCCTGAAGGCAGAACACCTCCCTTACCATATCCAGGTCATCATTGCTCGACAGCGAATCAGTGCCCACCGTCACCGTGATACCGGACCGGCGGATAAGCTCCACCGGAGGCAATGCATTATGTATAAATATGTTGGAGCAAGGGCACAGCGCGACGTAAGGGTGCTTCAGCATCTTCTTGACAGCCTCGATGCCCTCACCGTCCATGCACACCTCGTGCACCAGCAATATATGCTCCTCAAATGGAGGAATCCCCGCCTCCGCAAGACGGTCCAGGAAATACAGCAGAGACGATTTGCCGGTCACCGGCGGAACACTCATCCCGGCCCTGATCCTGTTGTCATACATCACTCCGGAGCCTGTCTTGAGCATCTCTTCCTCTTCTTCGGTCTCTTCGCTGTGATATGAAAGATAGCCGGAGCGGAGTCCGGCCGCCGATGCGGCAGTAAGGAGCTCGGGGCTCATCGTATAACAGGCATGAGGCGTCGGTGCGGCATCCAGTCCGTAGCCGTCAGCCACGCTCCGCAGCTTCATCACGTCATCCATCACCCGCCCGCAATCTTCCGGCTCCGTCCCGAACACTTCCAGGAATGTCCTTGTGTACATCGGAGAGCGGCTCTTGCACTCGAACGAATCGTCACAGTTGCTGATGTCAGCCATCGCGGAGACGCCTCTGCGCCACATCACATCCATCCAGTGCCCGATGGCCGCCTTCTTTTCTTCCGGAGAGGATGTGTCCCTCATCTGATTGATCTGGTCTATGAAGCCCGCCATCCCGGTCCCCTTGCGGAACTTCCCGTGAAGATGGGAAAGCTCCACGTGACAATGGGCGTTGACAAACCCGGGGACAATCGCCCCGTCATAGAATTCGGCCTCCCCGGAAGGGTCCTCCGAGATCCCGATGCCAACGACCAGGCCGTCATCAGCCACCTCGATAAAACCATTTTTCAAAGGCTCGGGAGACTTCCCGTCATAGATGTATCTTGCTGCAATTCTTCTCATTTCTTCTTCAGAACAGGTTCCGCCTTGACATCCTGGATCTTGCGGACTGCGCCATGCCCCTTAAGACTGTGCCCGTCCATATCCGGAGCAGGCATCCTCTTCACAGGGACCGGAGCAGGCTCAATCTTCCTCACATCATCCTGCTTCCCGTCCGCCACGGACTTCACCTCCCCGGCATCTTCTTTCTGCGCCAGCGAGTCACGCACTCCGGACAACGAGTCCACATACGACTTCAGGACAAATCTCGGCCCGTAGAATACAGTGTCCGGCATTATCCGCTCCCAGACCAGGATGCCGGTGGAATCCATCTTGATGGAGACCGTATCCCGGCGCACCGAGTCCGCCGCGATGCTCCCAAGCGGCTCCGGACGCTTGAACTCAAGCGCACTTCTCTTCTTCCGGACGCTGTCGACACGTTCCCTCGCTTTCTGTGCCGCTTCTATCTCCTGTATGCGCCCGAGGAGGACGTCGCTCACCTCGTCAAAAATCTTGTTGAACGTCTTCGGCTCATCCATATAG
>CAVECU010000046.1:0-10815 GCA_963614015.1 uncultured Eubacteriales bacterium | reverse complement strand
AATACGAACACCCCGTCCGACGGGTTCACCTGATAGAGACCCATCGACGAGAGGATATACCAGGCTGACATCTGGCCGCAATCTTCGTTGCCGATGATCCCGTCCGGCTTGTCGGTATAGAAGTTGTCCATGATGAAACGGACTTTCTCCGCCGTCTTCCACTGCTTGCCGGCATAGGCATACAGATAAGCCACGTGATGGCTCGGTTCGTTGCCGTGGGCGTATTGTCCGATGAGCCCCGTGATGTCGCTGGACGCCCCCTCTCCCATGCTGTCGTTGTTGGTGAAGAATTCGTCAAGCTTCGCCGAAAATGGTTCGTCGCCGCCGAACAGGCCGATCAGCCCATACGGGTCCTGAGGGACGAAGAACGTGTACTGCCACCCGTTGCCCTCGCAGAAATCGCCGACCGTGTGGATGGATCGTGCCGGATCATAAGGAGTACGCCAGGAGCCGTCGCTCAGCTTCGGACGGATGAAATCGATGTCGGTGTCGAAATAGTTCTTGTAATAGAGCGCACGGGAGGCGTATTCCTCCGCATCCAGGGTCCTTCCCATCTTGCGCGCCATGGCGGCGATACCCCAGTCATCCACAGCATATTCCATAGCTATCGAAGTGGCTTCGTGGATCTTGTCGGCCGGGATATACCCTTTCTCCATCACATACGGGACGCCGATCTGCCTCTCATAAGTGGCGGTGGCTTTCATCGCCTGCAATGCCTCCTCGGCATCAAATCCGGTGAAACCCTTCAGATAGGCGTCAGCAATCACCGGTACGGAGCTGTACCCAGGCATCTGGCCTGTCTCCCCGCTCATCAGCGGCCATATCGGAAGCTTATCCTGCTGACGATAGATGGAAAGCATCGATCTTACGACATTGTCCACCATTTCCGGCTGGACGATGGTCATCAGAGGATGCAGGGCCCGATATGTATCCCACAGCGAAAGTGTGGTATAGTTGGCCCCGTCCGCAGCGGTGTAGATCATATCGTTCATCCCTCTGTATTCCCCGTTCACATCACAGAAGAGGGTCGGCGCGATCATCGTATGATACTGCGCCGTATAGAAGATACGCTTGGCGGCCTCATCATCCGTTTCGACCTGTATCTTCGCAAGCTCCCTGTTCCATCGGCCGGCACTCGAGCAGACCACCTGGTCAAAGTCCCAGTGCGGCACCTCCGCCTGCAGATTCGCCGCCGCATTGGCGCAGCTGACGGAAGATATGGCGACTTTCAGCTTCACTTCATTCACATCGCCGAATGTGAGCACGCTCTTCACGGAGGCCACTTTCAGCTGGTCCCAAGGCTTCGGATCATTGTCGTCATAGGCCGTGAACTTCTCTATCTTCTTGTCGCTCTTGAGCACGAAATACACCTTGCGGGAAGGGCTCCAGCCTCTCACATAGCGATATCCCTCGACCGTATAGTCATCCACTTTGCGGATATAGCTGTCATAGGCGTTCGAGCCGTTGCCCTCCCTGAGGTCGATCAGTATGGAAGCCGGCTTGCCGGCCGGATAGGTGTAGCGATGGAATCCGACCCTGTCCGTCGCAGTCAGCTCCGCCTTGATCCCGTATCTGTCCAGAGTCAGAGAATAATATTCCGGCCGGGCCGTTTCGCTGTCATGGGAATAAGGGGAAGCATAACCGTCCCGGATATCGTCCTGATTGCCCCGTGGGGTGCGGATTTCATTCAGAGGCATAATGAGGATGTCACCCAGGTCGGTACATCCGGTTCCGCTCAGATGGGTATGCGAAAACCCTATCGTGATGCTGTCCGAGTAGTGGTAGCCCGAACACCAGTCCCAGCCCTTGTGTATGTTGCTCGGGCCGAGCTGCACCATGCCGTAAGGGACGCTCGTGCCCACAAATACGTGGCCGTGATAGCCGGACCCGATGTACGGATCGACATAGCCGAGCAGCCCTTCGCTTTTGGAATAGTCCCGCTGTGCAGCCGCGCTTCCCCAGGCGAGGGGCAGACATACGGCGGCAAGCGCAATCAATCTATATTTTTTCATCTTTGTTTTGGATTTGAAGTGATGTTCTCAGAAGCCTCTGCAAAAAATTCTATGAGGCAGGCGTTGTCAAGCAGCCATTTGTATTCTTCCCGGCCGTTCCCCGACCAGTCTCTTCCCAGAAGCCCGTCACCGTCCCGGTAGCACTCCAGGGCATGCAGGGCATTGCCGATCATGGCATTGACATATACGGGGTTCCCGTCGATCTTGTACAGCTCTTTCAAGCCTCTGAACAGAATGACGTTGAACCAGGCCATATCTTTGTGGACCTTGACGGAGGGATTCAGTCTGTCGGCCTTTGTGCGGAAGAAAGCGTCCGCTCCGGCGGCTGTCTTCCGGGCATCGTCCAGATAGCCCATCTCACCGGTCTCTTCGTAGAGAAGCACTCCGGCCTGGATCATCTGACCGCTGTTGTAGGAATATTTCTCTTTGGAAACGTGTCCGTCCAGGCCGATATGGTCCCAGTAAAGGTGGTCTTCCGGGTCGCACAGATGCTGTTTGGTCCAGGCGTAAGTCTCCTTCGCTTTCTCAAGGTAGGCGGCGTCTCCGGTCAGGCGGTACAGCTTGACTCCCAGCACGGCAGACGGGGCGTTGGAACAGGTGTTCTTTGATTCTTTCCGCTGCTCGCACCAGAAGATGCCTCCGCCGAGTTCATCGCTCCAGCCGCTGTAGATATATTTGTACAGAGCGATGGCCTTATCGAGAGCTTCGCTCTTGTGTGTCAGCGCGTAATACTCGCAGAAGTCCAGTGCGATCCAGATATTGTCATCGTAGTAGCGTCCGTGCCGGCCGTATTTGGACGGATAGGACTGATAGCACGCCGGCTCACGGCCGCCGTCCCAATACTGCTCGAGTCCGGGCAGGATCCTTTTCTCGAAAAGCTTTCTGTATTTCTTGTCCCCGGTAGCCTTGTACAGAGCGATGCACCCTGATGTCATCCCCGTGTAAGGCCATAGATAAGAGGCTTTCATGGCGCCGTCCTGCTGCATGCCGCCGGCAAGATATGTGATCTTCTGGTCCGGATTGACCGGATATGTCTCTGTGAAGAGGCCGTCATCCGTCTGATACAGAGATAGTACATTGTTCAGAACAGAGTCGGCGATTGCGATGCAGTCCGGCTTTTCGCGGCCGTATTCCAGCACCACTTTGACAGGAAAATGATCGGATGGCGTGCGCGCCTGATAATTCTTGATGTCAATCTCCTCCGGGCAGTCCCGGGCCTTCGCCTTCATGCCCTTGCCGGATATGCTGCGGTAAGTGTCCGTCAGCACGCCATATTTCTTCACATGGAAGGACGGCGAGACAAATACGTGGTCTATCCGGCTTGTGGTGAAGCTGCTGGGGTCGAAGCTGTTGAATGTGCCGTTCTCGGCGTAGCGGAAGTCGCAAACCTCGTAGGCATCGCACAGCACTCCGCTTTCCGTTATGGCCCTGTATGACTGATGGGTCTGATCGACATTGAAGTCTCCGGTCAGGATGGAAGGAAGGTCTTTGCCCTTGCTGATTTCTTTCATCTTCTCCTGCACGAGGAATGCGCTCTCCACTCGGGCTTTCTTTCCGACGTGGTCCATGTGGAGGTTGAAGAAAAGGAACTCGAAGCCCGTGTCCTTGCATCTGAAGTGCCCCCAGCTGCATATCCGGGGCAGAACGGCATCCCATCCCTTGCTCGGGACATCGGGAGTCTCCGACAGCCAGAAATCGCCTTTCTCCAGAACCTCGAACTTGTCCGTGCGGTAGAATATGGCGGAATGTTCGCCTTTTTCCTTGCCGTCGTCACGTCCTGCGCCGATATAGTCATAGCCCGGCAGAGCCGCCTTGAGGTCTCTCAGCTGATGGATGAAGCACTCCTGCGTGCCGAAAATGTCAAAGTCGTGGAACTGTACCATCCCGGCTATGACCGGATAGCGCTGTCCCCAGCCGTTGCCCCGGGCGGAATCACTTGCGTTGGCGTTCCTGAGGTTGTAGGACGCTGCGGTGAAGCGGGTGATGGGCTGATGCTGCCCGCCTCTGCTCTGAAAGCTGCAGAGAATCACCGTCGCCGCGGCGATAAGTAGAAGATTCCTTAGTTTCATGTCTTTTGTGGTTTGTCCTCAAAAATAGGCTTTTAAGACGATATCTGAATCTGACATCGCCAGCCCTACCGTTCGGATGAAAGAGAATATGGTGCGTCTCCCGCGCCTGTTCCGCGCCGCATATCAGGTTCCGGGCTCATGCGGAACAGAATTTTGGCACCGTCAAGCAGCTGCTGATGTGTCAGATAATTGCGGGAATACGACTTGCCGTTGACCTTCATCCCCCGTATGTAGCAGTCTTCCGGACGGTCGCTGTCAGACTTGATGCTGACGGTCTTGCCGTTTTCAAGGTGCAATTTGGCTGACTTGAAGAGGGGAGAACCGATGACATATTCATCTGTTCCCGGGCAGACAGGATAGAATCCCAAAGCGGAAAATACGTACCACGCGGAAGTCTGACCGTTGTCCTCATCACCGCAGTAGCCGTCCGGAGCGGCTGAGTACAGCTTGTCCATAATCTCGCGTACCCTGGCCTGAGCCTTCCACGGCTCTCCGGAATAGTTGTACAGATAGACCATATGCTGGATAGGCTGGTTGCCGTGGGCGTATTGTCCCATGTTCATCACCTGCATTTCCCTCATTTCATGTATCATGCCGCGGCTTCCCAGCCCCTCGCTGCCCGGAATCACGAATACTGAATCCATCATCTCGTTGAACTGCCTCTTGCCGCCCATCAGGTCGATAAGTCCTTGAGGGTCATGGAATACACAGAAGCTCCAATGCCAGCTGTTGCCCTCGCAGAATTCATCGCTCCATGCGGCCGGGTCGAAGTTCGGGTTGAATACGCCCTTGTCGTCCCTGCCGGACATCAGCTTGTGCTTCGGATTATAGACGTTCCTGTAGTTCAGCGCACGCTCTCTGTAGATGCCGATTTCATCGTCACTCTTGCCGAGCGCCTTGCCCAGAGTGTAGATAGTCCAGTCATTGTAGGCGTATTCGAGGGTGCGGGCCACGTTCTGTCCGATCCCGACATTGTCCGGCACATATCCGTATTTGTTGTAGAACCGGTATCCGAGGCGGCCTGAAGCTGTCCCGCGCAGATGCGCATCGGCTCCGTGCTTCAGAGCTTCCCACAGAGTCTCTGCATCATATCCTCTCAAGCCCTTGATGTAGGCGTCAGCCACGACTGAAGCCGAGTTGTTGCCCACCATGCAGTCCCGGTGTCCGGGGCTTGACCATTCCGGCAGGAAACCGCTCTCCTTGTAGGCGTTGACCAGACCTTCCTGCATCTTTTGGCTCATTGACGGATACATAAGATTGAGGAGAGGGAAGAGACTTCTGAATGTGTCCCAGAATCCGGTATCCGTGAACATGTATCCCGGGAGGACCTTGCCGTTGTACGGGCTGTAATGCATAACCTGTCCGTCGGCATCGATCTCGTAGAAGCTGTGCGGAAACAGCAGGGACCGGTACAGACAGGAGTAGAATGTCCGCAGGTTGTCAATATCGCCGTCTTCTATCTCCACTTTTCCAAGCTCCCGGTTCCAGATGTCGCGGGCGCTGTCCTTCAACTGGTCAAACGTCTTGCCGTCAAGCTCTTTCAGATTCAGCTCCGCCTGCTCCGGGCTGATGAATGATGATGCGATGCGGGCATGCACGATCTCACCTCTTTCCGTGGCGAATCCGATGACCGCACCGGCATGGTTTCCGGCGGCTTCGGCCTTCTCCGGCATCATCTTGCCGTCGAGAACGGCCGAAGTGAACGTGAACGGCTTGTCGAACTGTATTACGAAGTAATTCTTGAAGTTCTGCGGTACGCCGCCGCTGTTCTTGGTCGAGTATCCCACAATCTTGTTCTCCCGGGGAATCACCTTGACTTGAGAGCCTTTGTCGAATGCGTCCACGACGATGTAGGCATTCTCCGTATCGGGAAAAGTGAAACGGAAAATGGCGGCCCTGCAGGTCGGGACGATCTCGGTGGTGACATCGTGATCCGCGAGATATACGCTGTAATAGTATGGCTTGGCGACTTCAGCTTTGTGGGAAAACCAGCTGGCCCTCCGGTCCTGGTCAAATACCGGTCTGCCTGTGACAGGCATGATGGCGAACTGTCCGTAGTCGTTCATCCATGGGCTTGGCTGGTGCGTCTGCTTGAATCCCCTGATCTTGTCGGCGGAGTAGGTGTAGAGCCATCCGTCCCCCATCTTGCCGGTCTGCGGCGTCCAGAAATTCATGCCCCATGGAAGAGCCGTAGCCGGATATGTGTTCCCGGTGGACAATTCGTATTTGGACTGTGTGCCTGTGAGAGTGCTCACATAGTCGACCGGGTTTTCCGTGGCGGAAGCCGGCAGCGTGAGCAGGGGGATGATTACAAGAAGAAGCAATTGCCGAAGCGGAGAATATGCTTTCATTGAAGGATACGTTTATGTGTTATGTGTTGAAAAAATGTTTTCCGATGTCAAAGTTAGGCGTGTTCCGGTGCATTTCAAAGTATATATGGGTGCAAATTCCGCCTGGCACGAATCTTAACCACTATGTCACGGAACTTTACTTATATTCCGGCCCTGTAAAAAACGTTATATCCTTTTTCTCTATCTTTGCCGCATACTGAAACGAATAGCCGCACCCTATGGGAAGAATATCAGCCATATTTACTATTTGCATATATAATCTATTTGCTATCAACGCTTTTGCGTACAACCTGAAGCAGGTGGCGGATAAAGAGTATATGTCAAACAGTTCGATTACATCTCTGTGCCAAGACGGGCGCGGGGTTATGTGGATCGGGACCTGCGACGGGATCAGCATATATGACGGACAGAAGATAGAAGGGTTTAAGCCGCGTGACAATGAAGATTACTTGTCGGGCAATCTCATAGACAATATCGTGTATGCGGGGGATGATATTTTCTGGATTCAGACATATTACGGGCTGAACCGTCTGGACAGGAAGACCAACACCATCACGCATTTCGATGAGTTCCGGAAGCTTTTCTTCATGAACAGGGACTGCGACGGCAATCTGTTCATCATCCAGGACAGCAACTGCATCTGGTATTGGCATGGGAAAGAGGGCGTTTTCAAGAAAATCAACGCTGCGGGCCTCCCGGCCTCGGATATCGTGAGCTTCTTCGTTGATGCGGACAACTGCATGTGGGTGGTGATGAAGGGGTATGCCTGCTGCTATGATATTCGGCAGGATGCCGCGTCGGGAGACATCACCCTCTCGCCGAGAAAGTCTGGTCTTGAGTATCAGTCAACACTCATCGCCTGTTTCAATGACGGGCGGTACCTATATTATATTGACAAGAATTACGATCTGTACGTTTTCGACATAGAGACCGGGACGTCCGGATTCATAGCCAATCTTGCCGGAGAGGTGCGAAGGCGCGGACGGATTTCCTCTATTGTCCGCTATCGCGACAGCTTCTTCGTGGGCTTCCTGATGGACGGAGTCATCTTGCTGGAGAGGAGTGAGGATTCGGACGGGTATGTGAGCCGGCCGCTGCCTGTCAACAGCGGAGTGTTCTGTCTGAAGAAGGACCGGTTCCAGGATATTGTCTGGATCGGTACGGACGGACAGGGCGTGTTCCTCTATTCCACGCCGCTGTATTCCATCAAGTCATCCGTTCTTGCGGGGTGCCGGAAAAAAGTGGAACGTCCGGTGAGGGCGCTCTATCTCGACAAGGATCGCACTCTCTGGGTGGGGACAAAAGGTGACGGCATATTGAAGTTGTATGATTATGATACTGACAGGGATATCTCGGACTTTAGAGCGGACAAGCTGACCGCGTCGAACAGCGCTCTGGAAAGCAACGCCGTCTATTGCTTCGCTCCGAGCCGGCGGAACATCCTCTAGATAGGAAGCGAGGACGGCCTCGGCTATTGGTCTTATAAGGAGAAGTGCATCAAGAAGATACCTGTCCGGATAGGCGGGGAGGATTTCAGATATGTCCACGACATATACGAGACTTCGGGTTCGGAACTGTATCTGGCGAGTGTCGGAATGGGTGTGGTCAAGGCACGTATTGCGGGGACGGAGGACGCTCCAGTCATCACTGACGCCTCCCGCTATGTCATCAACGACGGCGAATTCGGCTCGAATTACTTCTTCACCATCAATGCGGAGGACGAGTCACGCATACTCTTCGGCAACAAGGGATACGGAGTGTTCCGCTTCAACGGTACGACGGACGAGCTTGAGCCCGTGGCCACGCACAAACACGAGAACATGACGCTGAACAATGTCCTTGCCATCAGCCGTGACAGCAGCGGACATTATCTTTTCGGCACCAGCTGGGGGCTTATCAGATATACGTCAGAGTCTTCCTATCAGCTGTTCAACACCAGGAACGGGTTCCCGAACAATCAGATCCACGCGATACTGAGACGCGAACCGGGTGACTTCTGGCTGAGCACCAACTCTGGTCTTGTCAACTTCGACGCCGGCAGCGGCGTATTCCGCTCGTATGGCTTCGGTGACGGGCTCGAAGTCGTGGAGTTCAGTGACGGAGCTTCTTTCCGTGACCCTGAAACGGGAACATTGTTCTTCGGCGGCATCAACGGCTTCGTGACTGTCCGCGAGGACGGCATGGCGGAACAGCTGTACACTCCGCCCGTCTTCTTCGACAAGCTGTCCATTTTCGGAGAGCGGTACAATCTGGGAGAATTCCTTACCGGCAGGGAGGGAAAGGAAGTGCTGAACCTGCGGTATGACCAGAATTTCTTTACGGTCTCATTTGCGGCCGTGGACTACCTGAACGGCAATAACTATACCTATTTCTATAAATTGAAGGGCCTGAGCGACCAGTGGGTGAACAACGGATCTGAGAACAGCGTGTCATTCACGAATATGGCGCCGGGCGAATATACGCTGCTCGTCAAGTACTGCAACCGCGTGTTTGACAGGGAGAGCGATGTCCGGTCCCTGGTCATACACATCGGGAATCCGTGGTATGCTTCGTGGTGGGCCTGGCTTGTCTATGCGCTATGCGCGTGCCTGCTTGCTGCGCTGCTGACGCGCTCGTTCATCCTGCGCTCCAGACGCAAGAAACAGGATCTGCTGGGTGAGATCGAAAAGCAGCATCAGAAAGATGTCTTCGAGTCCAAGCTCCAGTTCTTCACGAACATCGCCCACGAATTCTGCACGCCTCTGACACTGATCTACGGACCTTGCGGCAGGATACTTTCATCAGGCGGACTGAGCAAGTTCGTGACGGACTATGTGCGTATGATTCAGGCCAATGCCGAGCGGCTCAACAACCTCATTCATGAGCTGATAGAGTTCCGCCGCATCGAGACGGGCAACAGGGAAGTCTACATCGAGCCGCTCGATGTCTCGTCTGTCATGAGGGGGATCGCCAGGACTTTCGGCGAGATGGCGAAGTCCAGAAACATCACTTTCTCGTGCATGGTCGCTGACGATGTGACGTGGAATTCGGACAAAGGCTTCTTCAACACGATCATCATCAATCTGATTTCGAATGCATTCAAATATACTCTGGACGGGAAAGGCATCAGGGTGGAGATGGATGCCCCGGAGGAGAATCATCTGGTGGTCAGAGTATCCAATGAAGGAAGTCACATCAAGGATGAAGATTTCAAGCGGATATTCAACCGCTATGCGATTCTGGACAGCTTCGAGAACCAGTATGACAAGCACTTCTCGCGCAACGGTCTGGGACTTGCCATCTCCTACAATATGACAAAGCTGCTGAAGGGCGCACTGAAAGTGGAGAATACTCCGGACGGCTGGGTGATGTTCACGTTGACGTTGCCGCATCTGGAGCCGGCCGCCGATACAGCGCCGCGTGCCACTTCGGAATATATACCCGAGATAGACACTCATCCGTCACTGAAACTGCCTGAGCGCGAGTTCGACAAGATGCGTCCGACTCTGCTCGTGGTCGATGACAAGGTGGAGATGCTGTGGTTCATAAGCGAGATCTTCTCCGGGGACTTCAATGTGGTGACGCTTCAGGATCCCGGGCGGGTGGAGCAGGTGATGGGCGAGGTGTATCCGAACGTGATGATATTCGATATCATGATGCCGGGTATCAGCGGCATTGAGCTGACAAGACGGATAAAAGCGGTCAAGGAGACCGCCCATATCCCGATTATCATAGTGTCCGGGCGTCATGAGATGGAATCTCAGATGGAGGCTTTGGCCGCCGGCGCGGAAATGTATATCACGAAACCGTTCAATGCGGAATATCTCCGCATGTCGGTGCGGCAGGTAATGGAGCGCAAGGAAGTGCTGAAGAAATATTTCAGCTCGCCGATCAGCTCTTTTGAGAAATCGGAAGGCAAGCTGACACACAGCGAATCCAGAAAATTCATTCAGGCGGTGTTGAAGATCATTGAGGACAACTTGACCGGCAAGGATCTGACTCCTCAGTATATAGCTGACCATATGGCGATAAGCCTGCGCAGCCTCTACCGGAAGATGGAGGAGATAGGGGAGGGCAGGCCGACGGACCTTATCCGTGACTGCCGCCTGCATGTGGCCAGGGAGCTGCTTCTCAAGACCAGGAAGACCATTGACGAAATCGTATTCGATTCCGGATTCTCCAACAAGGTGACTTTCTTCAAGGCGTTCCGGGACAAGTACGGGTGCACGCCGAAGGAGTTCCGGCTGAAGCATCTGGGCGAAGTGGAAAAATAAACTTTTGATAACTACTCAACTAACTATAACACAAAACTATGGATTGATATTCTGACTGTCATTGCGGAGACTGTGCGGGAATAGTTCCCGCCGGTTTCAGAACGGCTTCTTAATTTTAATGTTATTATTC
>CAVECU010000045.1:0-10861 GCA_963614015.1 uncultured Eubacteriales bacterium | reverse complement strand
AATATACGCCCGTTTAATAGTGCACATCCGCAAGGCTCCTGCGGCAGGCCCGGAAGGGCGCAGGCAGGAGAGCGAAATAGCATCAATATGGTTAATTAAATTATTGCTTATGAAAAAAGTCAAAGTCTTCGTAACGGCCATCGCCGTACTTTTGACATCAGTTTTCGCATCGGCACAAAATCTGACGGTAAGCGGAGTCATTCTCGATGGTTCCTCTTCCGACCCGGTAAGCGGGGCGACAGTCGTAGTGAAAGGAAAACTCACGGCTTTCACCACATCCGGTGCTGACGGCGCCTACAAGATCAGCGTGCCGGCAGAAGGCGTGCTTCAAGTCTCCTGTCTGGGCTATATTTCTCAGGAAGTGGCGGTAAACGGCCGCACAGCCATCGACATCACCCTCAAGGTGGATTCGCAGATGTTGAGCGAGACCGTGGTTGTCGGCTACGGCAGCAGCAAGAAGATCGGCAACACCGTAGGTCTCGTAACGACTGTCAAGTCCGACATCGTCAAGAATGCGCCGGCACAGTCGCCGCTCGATGCTCTTCAGGGACAGGTGGCAGGAATGCAGGTCATGAGTTCCGGCGGTGTCGCCGGAGACAACTCCATATCAATGAAAATCCACGGTGTAGGATCGCTTTCGAGTACTTCCGAGCCGCTTTTCATCATCGACGGAGTGCAGTCCACCAGCACTATGGCGATGCAGATGAATCCTAATGACGTCCAGTCCGTGACTGTCCTCAAGGATGCATCCTCTACCTCCATCTACGGTGCTCTCGGTGCCAACGGCGTAGTATATATCACTACGAAATCCGGAAGCTATGACGCCAAGGCCAGAGTTACCATCACATCGCAAGCCGGCATATCCACGCTCTCGAATCTGCAGTTCTACAAGGATATGATGAGCGGAGACGAGTTGAAGGAATTCTGGATCCGCTCGGGCATCATGACCCCGGACCAGATAAAGACCTCTTATACGAACAGGGGGTATGATGCCAACACCAAGTGGTACAAATATATGCAGAACGTCATCACCCCTCAGTATCAGAACGATGTCACCATCGAGGGCGGAAGCAAGACTGCGGCATACCTTTTCAGTGCATCCCAGTTCCATCAGGACGGTACCACCATAGGCAACTATTATGACAGATACACTGTCCGCTCCAATGTCCAGGCCCGTCCTATGAAATGGCTCAAAATCGGCACCAACATAACGGGATATGTCACTTCCACCCGGGAGAACGGTATGTGGAGCAATTCCTCCAACCCGACCGATGGAAGATATTCCGGAGGCGGATTGTCCTATATGCTCAACCCTCTGTATCCTGCTGTCGATGAAAACGGAGAAGAGTACGCCGTGCAATACCCTAACGGCGCCATAAATCAGGAATATTATGTCGATATCCGCCGCGACTCCAACAAGAAAATCGGCGTGAACGGTTCAGCTTTCCTTGAGCTCTATCCGGCAGACGGGCTGACAATATCCTCCAGACTTGGTACGGATTCATACGTGTTCAAGGAAGATTTCAAGCTGGTACCGTCATCGATCTCATCCTCCACTCAGAGATATCTGCTCAACGCATATTCCCAGAAGCACACCCTCACAAATACTGTCGAGTATGCCGGAGAGATTGACGGGCACAGCTTCTCCGCACTCGTAGGACACGAAGGCATCCGCTACAAATACTCGTCAGAGAGCGAGTCCGCACAAGGATTCACAGACGAGAGGCTGATGGATATCCAGAACGGTACGGCTTCCACGCGCAATGTGAGCCAGAGCCTCAGTGAATATGCGTTCCTCTCATTCTTCGGGCACGCCGACTACAATTGGTCAGGCAAGTACTTTGTCGATGGGACGCTGCGTTATGATGCGTCCTCCCGTTTCGGAAGCAACAACCGCTGGGCGTCGTTCTGGGCCATCGGAGGTATGTGGAAAGTAAAGAGCGAACACTTCCTCAAGGATGTATCCTGGCTTGATGAGCTCAATCTCAAGGTCAGCTACGGTACACAAGGCAATGCCTCAATCGGCAACTACACCCACCTCGGACTCGTCGGCGTATCCTCCGCGAAATACAATGATGCGACATACACCTATCTCTCATCTCCGGCCAACGAATCGCTTGTCTGGGAGAAGCAGAAGCTCCTCACAGTCTCCGTATCATCAAGGATCTACGACAGACTGACAGTCGATCTGGACTTCTACAACAGGACGACAACCGATATGCTGCTCGATGTCCCCCAGCCATATACGACAGGGTTCAGTGAAGTCACGTCAAATGTGGGAGCTCTGAGCAACACGGGTATAGACATCACGCTCGGGGCGGATCTTCTCAAAGGCGCCGACTACGGTCTCAATGTGCACGCCACATTCAACTACAATTCGGAGAAGATCACATCCCTGTTTGACGGCAGAGACAGATGGGAGATAGCCAACACTGGTCTCGCATATGTGGTGGGAAGCCCTATCATGTACTACCTCCCGATCTGGGCGGGAGTTGACCCTGAGGACGGTGCACCTATGTGGTATCTCCCGGGTGAAGACAAGGATGTCTGCACGAAAGACCCTTCACGGACTACCAAAGACTACAATGAGGAAGAACTCACACAGAATACCGGGATCAAGCTCAACGCTCCGGTATCCGGCGGATTCGGATTCAACGGATATTGGAAAGGGCTTGCGCTGAATGCTGATTTCTCATTCTTTTACGGCAAATATATCATCAATAACGATGCGATATTCTATGCCAACCCTATCACAAATCTCGGTGACAATCAGAACAAGAGGGTAAGTGATTTCTGGACTCCGGAAAATACGGATGCGGAGTATCCGGACTGGAGCAAGGGATATTCAATGCAGTTTGATACTCATGTGCTGGAGAATGCGTCATTCCTCCGTCTCAAGAGTCTCGTGCTCTCATATAATCTCCCGTCATCCTGGCTCGGAAAGCAGAATGTGCTCAAGGGAATCCGGATATCGGCTACCGGGCGCAACCTCTTCACTCTCACGAAGTACACTGGACTGGATCCGGAAGTTGACAGCAACGTCACGGTCGGCCTCCCGGGCAATACTCGTCAGATACTCGGCGGAATCGAACTCACATTCTAAAAAATGAGGAGACAACAGTTATGAAGAATTCAATAAAACTCTATACGGCAGTGCTCGCCGCTGCGTCACTTGCATCCTGCAATCTTGACTACTATCCGTCCAATTCCATCACGTATGTCGAGGGTATGCCTCTCATACAGACAGAACAGGATGTAGTCAGCTATGAAACAGGCATCTATGCCAATTTCCGCGCCCTGCTCGGCGGAAGCTATGATATCGCTGATGACGTCATGTTCGACGGGTTCAACGCCACCAGAAACTACGGCAACCGATATGGCGGCATTCACCGTACGGATGGCAGCTTCACCACCGGCGACACTTATGTGGAAGCTTTCTGGGCCAACAACTATACTGCCATCAAGAATTACAACATAATCATTGAAAATGCCGAGGTGGCTCCGGAAGATATCGCTGATGATGTCCGTTATATCGCCGGCGAAGCGCATCTGGCCCGCGCAATCTCATATCTCAGACTCGCAAGGCGATTCGGAGATGCTTATGACGCATCCAGTGCCGAGACCGCTCTCTGCGTGCCGCTTGTCTTGAAGTACAATCAGAACGAGCGCCCTGAACGTGCCACAGTGAAAGCTGTCTATGACCAGATCAAGACAGACCTTGACATCGCCGCCGAACAGCTTGCCGAAGACGAAGGCGAGGCCGGAGCGGAGTATTTCACCATCGATGTGGTGAATGCTATGTATGCCAACTATTATCTTGACACCAAGGACTATGCGTCCGCCTATCTGTATGCTTCATCTCTCATATCCGGAGGTAAATACACTCTCGCATCTTCAGTGGAAGCGCTCACTGCCGAATATGGGGAAGATGCCGGGGAAGAGGCTATCTTCAAGGCTCACGCGGCGGTTTCCGAACTTCCGAACAGTTACAGTGAATACATAAATTATTCCAAGAATTCCGCATCCCCGACGGAAGATCAGTTTTCCGCAGGGTATATTCCGAGCAAGACGCTCATAGAGGCTTACGAGGAAGAAGACATCCGGTTCGCCGTCTGGTTTGACGACTGCAGTGAAATTGCATTTGAGCTGGAGGGCTCTTATTTTCAAGGCGAATTCTATGTATTCACCAAGTTCAAGGGCAACAGGGCTCTGAGCTCTTCAGGAGACTATTCCGGACACATTGCTCCGAGGCCGTTCACCATTGCGGAGATGCATCTTATCGCGGCTGAAGCCGCATTGAACGGCGGCGCATCCTCCGCTGACGGTCTGGCTGCGCTCACGGCTCTTCAGAACGCAAGAAATGCGACACCATCCACGTCGCTCACGGCTGATGCCGTCCAGACAGAATGGTTCAAGGAAACCGTAGGCGAAGGCCGGAGACTCGAATGTCTCAAGAGATGGAAGAAAGGTTTCAGCGGACGCCCGGCACAGGACGCAGCGCTGGAAAACAATATTGTCGTAACCATCACAAGCTCCGACAACGACTACACTGCCAAGACGATAGCTGCGGACGACTATCACTTCAACTGGCCGATCCCTTCATACGAAATGAAAGTCAACAGTTATCTGATCCAGAACAAGGGTTATTCAAGTACTTCCGACGCAGAATAAAAACAGAATGTTATGAGAAAAATATCAAATACGCTGATTGCAGCCGCAGTGGCGGCATCGCTCGCCTCCTGCAACAAAGCGGAATACGTCACTTCACAGTTTGTGACGCTGAACGCATCAAGTCTGACATACAGTGAAGATGACGGCATCGTGGCCATCCCGGTATCGGTATTCGGCGCCGATGAATGTACGGTGACATACTCCATAACCGACGGCACCGCAATTCAAGGCGAAGACTTCACTGTCGTGGACAAAGACGGGCAGCCGAATACGACCGGCATAGTGAAAGTGTCACAGGACAAGGAGAATAATGACAGCATCCGGGTCAAGCTTAATTACGATCCGACTCTGACCCGGGGCAAGACTTTCACGGTGACCCTGTTGTCATCGGCCACTGCCGGTGTCGCCATAAGCGGCACGAAACAATGCTCCGTGACTATCAATGACCTTGAGTACGCGGTAAGCGCATATTTCGGGAGCTGGAGTACGGATGACGGTGACATCGCTTTCGATATCAAAGAGTATGACATCGAGGAGGACCCGGACGAAATAGCGGAAGATTATCCGAACTGCTGTCTCGTCATCCCGTACACGACTTCAGCTCAAATCGCAGGCACGACAATAGCCAGCTGGGGTGCCATTTACGGCTATTACGAGGCTGCGAGCAAGGCCATAAAGCTCTATCCTGAACAATTCTATGTGGCCTATAATTTCGGCAGCGCCCTCGGTGTCTGTTTTGTGGGCCTGGAAAATGCCGATGATTACACAGATGATGTGTCTTTGCTCACCGGAGACAAGACGCTCACATTCGCCACGGATGTCAAGCTTGGATTGTGGACGTACTCTACAACACCTGAAAGAACAGGCTACAGATGTGGTGATATTGAAAAAGACACCGTGCTTAAGAAACAGTAATATCCGGCGTGTGACTGAAAATAAATGAAATGAAAATAAGAACCAGTCTGGCAGTTCTTATGGCCGTAGTCAGCTCCTCTTGCACAGGGGAGCTGACTATGGCTGTTATTGAGCCTGTCGAAGAACCTGTCGGAGCAGCTGCGGTCCCGGCGACCATGCCGGGGGAACTCATTGTCCGGTTTTCGGAAGATTTCCTGTCTTCCGCAGGATGGGGGCCGGAAGACAGCGTGTCTCTCGCCAAGACAAGATCACATATCGGCGCCGACATTCTGGCCGACCTTGGAGTGGCTTCTCTCACAAGGCTTTATCCGGATGCCGGCGAATGGGAGGAGCGGCACCGTGCGGCAGGGCTTCATCAGTGGTACCGTGTGAGATATGAACCTTCCTGCCCCGAGACCAGAGCTTCCGAGTCTTTCAGCTCGTTGGACTTTGTGGAATATGTTGAACCCGTCCGGAGGCTCAAGTCGGCAGCCGTATTCGATGATCCTGGTCTGTCACGCCAGTGGCACTACAACAATCAGGGCGGTGGGAGATATGTCTCCGGTGCCGACATCAATGTTGTCCCCGTGTGGGAAAATCTCACGACGGGGAGCAGCAATGTAATAGTCGCCGTCGTGGACGGCGGTATCCAGATGGATCATCCGGACTTGAACGGAGTAGTGATACCCGGAGGGACCTCCGGGAGCCGCAATTTCGTTGATGGATATACCGGCTACAGCATCAGTGCCACCACTCACGGAACTCACGTCGCAGGCACAATTGCGGCCATTAACGGCAATGGTATTGACGGCTGCGGAATTGCGGGAGGCAAGGATGGGAGCGGCGGTGTCAGGCTTCTGTCCTGCCAGATATTTTCCGACCGGACTGACACGGATGGGAATGCCCTTCAGGGAGATTCATACAATGCGATGGTATGGGGTGCCGACCATGGAGCGGTGATTTCCCAGAACAGCTGGGGCTATGAATACGGGTCCGCCACAGAAGCGAAGAATGGCGGTGTCGGAGCAATGAAAGCGGCTATCGACTATTTCATTATGTATGCCGGATGCGACAAGGATGGCAACCAGCTCCCTGACAGTCCGATGAAAGGTGGCGTAGTGATTTTCGCCGCCGGGAACGACAATTGGCCGGATGGTTGGCCTGCTGAATACGAGCCTGTAATAGCTGTCGGGGCGATGAATGCCACGATGTCCAAGAGCAGCTACTCCAACTACGGCGACTGGGTCGACATCTGCGCTCCCGGAGGAGACTCGGGCATAGATCCGATGATCTTCAGCACACTTCCCGGCGGAGCTTTCGGTGCACTTCAGGGGACATCAATGGCATGTCCGCACGTGAGCGGTGTAGCGGCCCTTCTGGTGTCGTATTTCGGAGGCCAAGGATTCACGAATGAAATGCTGAAAGCCCGGCTTCTTGGCGGTGCGAACGGCGGGACTGCTCTGAGGGGGCAGCACATAGGGCCTCTGCTGGATGCTTACGGCTCCTTCATGATGGGAGGCACCACGCCTCCTGCCGGGGTGGATGACTACAGCGTGAGCTCTTCATCCAACTCGATCTCATTCTCCTGGAAAGTGACTGAAGATACGGATGCGGAGACGGGCCGGGCGTACGCCTACCTTCTGCTCGCTTCGGAGCGTGAGGAAGATTTCCGGGATCTTGACCCAAACACTTTGCCAACCACCATGTTGAGCGCCACTGTTGAAGTGGGGAGCACCGGACTTGGCGAAAGTATCGAAGGGGTCATAAGTGCGCTCAATTTCGAGACGGACTACTATGTCGCAATCGCAGGATACGACTTCAGCAAGAATTTTTCCACCCTGTCAGAGGTGAAGGCCGTCAGGACCGGAGCGAACAGCGCTCCGGTGATTGAGTCGAGCATGAGCGGAAGCGCGGAGATTCACGCTTTCGAAACGCTCTCAATTGACTTCTCCATATATGATCCTGATGGACATGGTCTTACCATAAGCTATGAAAACGGCTCTCCCGCAGACAGCTGGAGAGTTATGGAGGACGGCGGCTACCGGCTTTCGATAGTGGGGAAAAACGCTCCGGCGGGGACATATACGGCTATAGTCTCCGCTACGGATGCGGTCGGAGAGGCATCTCTCACGACACGGTACATCGTGACATACACCATCCTTCCAAATGGCAGCCCCGAGATAATCAAAGCATTGGAAAACAAGGTCTTCACGGAACTTGGAATGTCCTGCCGGATAGATATGGACGAGTATGTCTCAGACCCTGACGGAGAGAGGCTCACCTACGAGATTTCTCATTCCAATCCGCAGACGGCTCATCTGAATCCGGTAGGCAATATCTTGACGCTCACCACTCTTAACTATGGGACAGATGAGATTACAGTGAAAGCTTCAGATTGTCTGGGCGAATATGCTGAAACTTCGTTCAAGATATGCGTAAGATCTTCTCCCGATGCTGTTGACGTATATCCGACAACAGTGAGTGACGTGCTGCACATCACCACTGTCACGGAATCGGATATCGCAGTGGACATCGTGAGCTCCACAGGCAAGACAGTATTGAGTGTCAGCGGAAAAGTCACCCTGTTCGCCCCGTTGGATATAGATATGACAAGTCTGGGACGCGGCTTGTACACGGTGATCGTGACTTCTGAAGAAGGCAAGACGAAGAGGACAGTTTTCAAGTCATAGCGCCCCGCATATTCAAAACACGTCTCCCGAATATTCAACAAGAAAATCCAGCAATATGAAGACCGGCATATTTCGTTACATAATCTTGCCCCTGACAATGGCGATGGCTGCAGCAGAGGTGGCCGCTGCGCAGGATTCAGAGTTCCCTTGGCTAAGGCTTCCGTCCGGAGGTGCATCTCTTGCCATGGCAGATGCCGGAATGTTGTCAGATGACAATGTCGCATGGTCCGCATTCGGTGCCTCTGCGATGACTGTTCTATCTGATAAGGAATTTGCTGCAGCTGTCGCCTATTCCGTATGGAACCCCGCACCCTACGGCAGAGTCAGTGCCGGGCTCTCCGCGAAGACCGGAGACAAAGTCGCTTTGTCCTGCGGCATATCACATTTCTCCGGCGGCGAATATACAGTCTATGACACAGGAGCCCAGGCTGTCGGCACGTTTACGCCCGCTATGCTCCGTGCAAGTTTCGGATTTGGCTTGCGTCTGTCCGGGGCCCTCTCGATGGGGGCGAATCTGCATTATGCAAGGGAATCTGCCGCCGAGAATGCCGGATATTCCGCTCTGGCGGGAGACCTGATGGCGGCGTTCAGGCATGATGCCTTCCGGGCCGGGGCCGGACTTTGCTCCATCGGAAAGAGTCTTGACGGAGGCAGAATGAAAGACTTCCCGGCATCTTTCAAGATGTCGGCCGGCTATGACCGGATGACATCCGGGGGCAGATTCCCGATAGCCGTCTATGCCGATGCGGATTGTTATTTCGGCGGCGCCGTCTCGGCCGCAGCCGGAGTCTCCATGGGATTCAAGGGTGTCGTATCGTTGCGCTGCGGCTACCGGTATAGCTCCAAGACTGCTCCGTTGCCGTCATTCGGCACAATTGGAGGTGGGTTTGATCTCTGCGGAATCGGGCTGGATGCCGCTTACGTCATAGCTTCGGATGCGGTCGGCGGCAGTTTCCAGGCCGGTTTGCGATATTCATTCTGACATCGGCCGGACAAAATCATTTGTCTTCCTGACAGATGTGCGATCCGGACAGGCATCCGCGGACTATGGGCGAAGGCTGGCTATGGGTACGACCCAGATGCCGTCGGGACGCTGATATGCGTATGGGGCTATGCCTGTCAGAACCATCATCAAAGACGGTTCCTGCATTTTGTCGGTATCTATCTTGTTTCTGAGCATTTTCAGAGAACGGGCGCCGGCCTCGATGTTCGCATCTCCGCCTATCTTGATTTCCACCAGGGCATATTGTCCGTTCCGCAAGTGCACCACCGAATCGCATTCGAGCCCGTCCTTGTCGCGATAGTGATACACATTCCCGTTGAGAGCATCGGCATAGACACGCAAGTCGCGGACAGCCATTGTCTCGAACAAGAGGCCGAATGTTTCCAAGTCATTTGTCAGATCGTCCGGCCCGATGCCAAGAGCGGCGACCGCGATTGACGGATCTACGAAATATCTGGTGTCAGTCGTGCGGATAGCCGTTCTGGAGCGGAGATTCGGATTCCAAGTGAGCATGTCCTCTATGACAAATATTTTCCGGAATGCAGCCAGATAGTCATCAATCGTTTTCTCGCTCATCGAATCCGCATCATTGGTCTGCATGTCGTCGCGTATCTTGGCCAATGAAACTTGCGTACCTTGATGCCTGGCATAAGAGCGCAGCAGCCGCTTTGCCTTTTCACTGTCACGTCTGACATTGTCAACTCTATTGATATCGGTTTCTGTAACCGCCTGAAAATAATCGAACGCCCTCTCGAGAGATATGTCCCGGCTCTGCATCGCGGCTCGCGGCCATCCTCCGCGGCACACAAGAAACGCCAACTGCGTTATCGTCATGTCAGGCGCCTCCGCAGGAGCGGCCGTTCCGGCGAAAAGGCTCCCGAGACTTACGCTTCCGGCAGAGTCTCCGGACTCCCACAATGACATCGGACGCATCTTCAGTCGGGCGATGCGTCCGGTCCCGGAATGGCTGAACGCCTCATCGTCTTCACTGTCCCCGACAGGGACTGACGAGCCTGTCAGAATGAACTGACCGTCTTCTTTCCGATGATCGCACTCGAACCTTATGCTGTCCCAAAGCGACGGAGCGAGCTGCCACTCGTCTATCAGACGCGGCACCGCTCCGGACAGGAGCAGCTCCGGGTTCATCGAGGCGAGCTGGATGTTGGTGTGGCGACGTTTCGGGTCATTCATATATAATATGCTTCCGGCGACCTGTTCCGCCGTAGTAGTCTTGCCGCACCATTTGGGGCCTTCGATCAGAACAGCTCCCATTCCCTCAAGTTTTCTCTTCAGCAATCTGTCAGCAATTCGCGCTTTATACCCATCCATATCCAAATCATTTAAGATCAGCGCCAAAGATAAGGATTATTTTCCGCACTTCCGAATTTGGCGGGTTTTTACTTCCGAATTTGGCGGGTTTTTACTTCCGAATTTGGCGGACATCACTATGTTTGCAGCGGACAAGTCCTATACTCCAAGGTAAGTGTAACGCCATTTGTTGCATGTACAAAATATTGTACACATCTTTGCGTAAAATAATAACTCATGATATGACAGTAGCGACTATCTCTGAATTCCGCGCCAATGTCAAGCGCTATGTTGA
>CAVECU010000044.1:0-10912 GCA_963614015.1 uncultured Eubacteriales bacterium | reverse complement strand
AGGTAGTAGTCCCTGTCCTCCTCCGCAATCTGCGAAGGCTTGATTTCGTGACGGCGGAGCTTCTCTACATCCTCCTTCTTCTTAGGCACCCATATACGGCCGTCATTACGCAGAGACTCGGACATAAGGGTGAGCTTGCACTGCTGATCACCGTGTACAGGTATGCAGGTAGGGTGAATCTGGGCGAATGCAGGGTTTGCGAAATAAGCTCCCTTACGGAAACACTGCATAGCGGCAGAACCGTTGCTGTTCATAGCGTTGGTAGAGAGGAAATATGTACGTCCATAACCGCCGGTAGCAATCACGACAGCATGCGCGCCGAATCTCTCAAGCTTTCCGGTAACAAGATTTCTCGCGATTATACCCTTTGCTTCTCCGTTTATCACTACGAGATCGAGCATTTCATGACGAGGATAGCTCTTCACCGTTCCGGCTGCAATCTGCCTGTTGAGAGAGGCATAAGCACCCAGAAGAAGCTGCTGGCCGGTTTGTCCTCTCGCATAGAAAGTACGGCTGACCTGCACGCCTCCGAATGAACGGTTGGCAAGATATCCGCCGTATTCGCGGGCAAAAGGAATACCCTGTGCTACACACTGGTCAATGATGGAAGCGCTCACTTCAGCAAGACGATATACGTTCGCCTCCCTGCTCCTGTAGTCTCCGCCCTTGATGGTGTCATAGAAAAGACGGTAAACGGAGTCGTTGTCATTCTGATAGTTCTTCGCGGCATTGATACCACCCTGCGCGGCAATCGAATGCGCCCTGCGCGGAGTATCGCTGATGCAGAACACTTTGACATTGTATCCGAGCTCTCCCAAAGTAGCAGCTGCGGAAGCTCCACCAAGACCTGTTCCGACTACGATGATTTCAAGTTTCCTTTTGTTGTTAGGACTGACAAGACGAATCTCTGACTTACGCTTTGTCCATTTCTCGGCCAAAGGACCGTCAGGAAAAATCACACATATCGGAAGCCGGCGATTCAGAAAAGACTGTTTTCGATGATTTCAGGACCTTCCGCCGCACCTCGGCAATATTCCATCCCGAGATGACTGTAAGCCAGTTCCGTCACGATACGCCCACGCGGAGTCCTCTGTATGAACCCTTCCTTGATGAGAAAAGGCTCATATACTTCCTCCACCGAACCGGAATCCTCCCCTACCGCAGTAGCTATGGTACTGATTCCTACAGGACCGCCCTTGAACTTCGTGATGATCGTGTAAAGTATCTTGTTGTCAATCTGATTGAGTCCTCTCTTGTCTATATTGAGAGCATCGAGAGCGTAACGAGTTATTTTCAGATCAATGTGCCCGTTTCCCTTGACCTGAGCGAAATCCCTGACCCTGCGCAGCAAGGCATTTGCTATACGCGGAGTGCCGCGGCTCCGGAGAGCCACCTCCATAGCCGCGTCTTCATCTATGCCTACGGAAAGAAGTGAACTGCTGCGCCTCACTATTTTCACAAGCTCCTTCGCATCATAGTATTCAAGAGCGAAATCTATCCCGAATCTGGCGCGCAGAGGAGCTGTCAGAAGTCCCTTTCTGGTGGTCGCACCCACGAGAGTGAAAGGATTGAGCCCTATCCTGACTGACCTGGCTCCCGGGCCTTTGTCTATAAGTATGTCTATGGCAAACTGTTCCATAGCCGAATACAGATATTCCTCCACGACCGGGGAGAGCCGGTGTATTTCGTCTATGAACAGGACATCACCTTTTTCAAGGGATGTAAGGAGCCCCGCAAGGTCGCCCGGCTTGTCGAGCACCGGACCGGAAGTGATCTTAATGCCCACGCCCAGCTCGTTCGCCACTATATTTGCAAGAGTCGTCTTTCCGAGACCCGGAGGCCCGTGGAAAAGCACATGGTCAAGCGGCTCCCCTCTCATGAGGGCCGCCTTTATGAATATTTTGAGATTGGTGACTATCTTGTCCTGCCCGGTAAAATCCACAAGCTCGTGGGGGCGTATTATCCCGTCCAAATCCTTATCTTTGTCCGGACTCTGGGCGACAGCCGAAAATTCATCAGACATAGCCAAAACAAATATATCAATACAAATATAGATTATTTTATTTTGAATTGATGATGTTCATACGGTTGTCAATATGTTGATATCGTTATACAGTATATTGATATTCAGATTTTTGCGATGCGTTGAAAGTGTTGATATGTGTGGATGTCCGGTATTGACAAGTTTTTGAAAAATTAATTTTGAAAATCATTTTTTCCTCTGCCTAAAAACTTTTGCGATATTTGCGACCTTGAATTTTCAAATTTTCTCAACCGTGTTCAAACCGGGTTATCAACAGGTTTTAAACAGGGTTGTGAACATCTTCAAAGAAAGAGCGGACAGTGGACAACATACTGATAAGTGAAAGGACTGCCGGACAGCTTGCTGACAGGATAAAGGGAGAAAGGGAAATATTCTGCTCGGGCCTTTATCTGTCGGCAAGATGGTTCGTAATATCTGAAATCAGCGCCGTCGGGACACAGTTCATATTGATGCCTGACAGGGAGTCAGCTGAATACTGCGCCTCTGACTTGTATTCGCTTGTCGAAGGGGACAAAGTGTTCTTTCTCCCGGATTCCGGCAGGAATGTGGAGAGAAGCAATTACAAATCATCGCTCGGAGTGCAGAGGACATCGGCCGTAAACAGCATTCTCGGCAATTCGGACAACTCCTCTCTGCTTTATATCGTGTCCTATCCTGATGCCCTTGAGGAACTTGTGCCTGACAAGAAGGCGATAAGCGGATCCATACTCACCATATCCAAGGGGGATGAAATAAGTCACGAAAAGATAGTTGACACACTTGCGGGGCAGAATTTCATCAAAGTTGACTTCGTGTCGGCTCCGGGGCAGTATTCCGTGAGGGGATCGATTGTGGACATATTCTCATTTTCGTTCAACAATCCTTTCAGAATATCCTTCTTCGGAGACGAGGTGGAGAAAATCAATATTTTCGACTGCAATACTCAGCTGTCCAAGGGAGAAACGGACAAAGCCGAGATATATCCCGACATAATAGCCGACGGGCAGGAAGATGGAAGCGGGGTCTCGATAGCTGATTTTCTTCCGGATGACACGGTGGTGTGGCTGGATTCTTCCGATATGTACAGCGGAAAGGAATTTTTCACCCGTTTCTCGAGGTTCAGAAGAGTATATATCGACACTCCCCTGTCGCGTACAGATGTCGAGCCTCTGAAGTTCGACATATCACCGCAGCCCGTATTCAACAAGAACTTCGAACTCCTCTCTGAAGATATCAAGCGGCGCATCGAGAGCGGATATAAAGTGTTCATCTATGGTGAGAAAGACGCGCAGATAGACAGGGTGAAGTCCATACTCGCCCAGAATGAGAGAGTGATGCCCGATTTCGTATCCGGAAGAAATATACATAGCGGATTCATTGACGGCGAAAATAAAATCTGCTGCTACTCCGATCACGAGATTTTCGACAGATTCCACAGAGTGAGCATCCGCCGCAGCGTGGAGAAGTCGGAGCAGCTTACGCTCAATGATTTGAGTGCATTCAACATAGGCGACTACATCGTGCATATCGATCACGGCGTGGGAGTCTTCGGCGGACTTGTGCGCATGAGGGATGACAAGGGGAGGATGCACGAAGTCGTGAAGCTGATGTACAAGGACGGAGATGTGGTGTTCGTGTCCGTACATTCTCTGCACAAGATATCCAGATATAAGTCCAAAGATTCAGTCCCTCCGAAGATCAACAAGCTCGGCTCCAAGACATGGCAGACGCTCAAGACTTCCGCGAAGTCAAAGGTCAAGGATATAGCCAAGGAGCTTATCAGTCTGTATGCCAAGAGGAAAGCCGCTTCGGGATTTGCTTACTCGCACGACACTTATCTGCAGGAAGAACTCGAGTCCTCGTTTATGTATGAGGACACTCCTGACCAGGAAAGCGCCACGCAGGCCATCAAGAGGGATATGGAAGACAAGAGCCCTATGGACAGGCTCGTATGCGGAGATGTGGGCTTCGGAAAGACGGAACTTGCGATAAGGGCTGCATTCAAGGCGGTATGTGACAACAAGCAGGTGGCCGTGCTTGTGCCCACCACGATTCTGGCGTTCCAGCATTACAACACTTTCAGTTCGCGTCTCAAGAATTTCCCCTGCACTGTTGAATATGTCAGCCGGATGAGGACGGTGAAGGAAATATCGGACATCAAGGAGAGGCTCCGGAAAGGCACAATAGACATAGTGATAGCGACTCACAAGATTATAGGCAAGACATTTGAATTCAAAGACTTGGGATTGCTCATAATCGATGAGGAGCAGAAGTTCGGAGTAAGCGCCAAGGAGAAGCTCCGGCAGCTGAAAATGTCGGTTGACACACTTACATTGACAGCTACTCCAATACCGAGGACTCTTCAGTTCTCCCTTCTCGGGGCAAGAGATCTTTCCATCATCAGCACTCCCCCGCCGAACAGAATTCCTATACAGACTGAAATCATATTGTTCGATGAAGATGAAATAAGGAGCATCATCAATTACGAACTCAGTCGCGGCGGACAGATATTCTTCCTTCACAACAAGGTCAATGAACTTCAGGCCATATACGACATATTGCACAGGCTCGTGCCGGATATGAGCATCTGCATAGCCCATGGGCAGATGGAGGCCGGCGAGCTTGAGGACAAGATGATGGAATTCATCCGGGGCGACTATGATATGCTTCTCAGCACCACCATCATAGAGAACGGACTTGACATACCGAACGCCAACACCATCATCATAAACCAGGCTCAGAACTTCGGCTTGAGCGACTTGCATCAGCTCAGGGGCCGTGTCGGCAGGTCAAACAGGAAAGCGTTCTGCTATCTCATTGTCCCTCCGCTCACTACTCTGTCCGACGATTCCAGACGGAGACTCAAGGCTATAGAGGAATTCTCGGATCTCGGCAGCGGATTCAACATCGCGATGCAGGATCTGGATATCCGAGGAGCCGGCAATCTGCTCGGGGCGGAACAGAGCGGATTCATAGCCGATATGGGATATGAAACATATCAGAAGATTCTTTCCGAGGCGATGGATGAACTTGGAGTGGAGACAGGCTTGTCCACGAGGAATATGAACAGTTCGTATGTCGAGGACTGCACGATAGAGACTGATCAGATAGCGCTTATTCCTGACGGATATATAGATATACCTGCCGAAAAGATAAGGATTTACAAGGAACTTGATTCGGTTTCCTCGGACAAGGAGCTCGACAATATGAAGTCCCGGCTTGAAGACAGGTTCGGGCCTGTGCCTGAAGAACTTGACAGGCTTTTCCATATCGTGAAGATAAGGCATCTCGGAGAGAAACTCGGATTCGAGAAGATAATAATCAAGAACGGGATAATCATAGCGTTCTTCATAAACAACCAGATGTCAGCATATTACAGATCTGATACTTTCTCCGGCATCTTGAAGAAGATAAGTGACTGCCCGACTTTGTTCGAGCTCAAGCACAATGATTCCAAACTCAGGATAATATCCAGAAACATCGACACTCTGGCCAAGGCTTACGAAGTGCTGGGAAAATTGAAATGATCAAAACGCAGCGATATGTACAATCTCATAGTTGAAATAGGGAATACGGCAGTGAAAGCCGCCTTTACGGAGGGCCGGACATTGGGCAAGACATTCCGTTATCAGGGGGAGAAGACAAAGGAGTTCATACTTTCTCTGGCAGGCAAGATGAAACCCGAGGTGATGGTGATAGCTTCCGTTTATGAGATTTCACGGCGCGACGAGAAGGAATATGCGTCAGCATGCGGAAAACTTCTGCTGCTCGACCAGGCCCATCCGGAGATATTGCGCAGGGGCGGACTCCCCGACTATCTCACCTACGACAGGGCGGCTTCGCTGATGGCCGTGAGGGATCTGTTCAGCGGCAAGCCTTGCACGCTGATGGATTTCGGAACCACTCTCACTGTGGATTTTATGGATGCCGAGGGCAGATATGAAGGCGGGAACATATCGCTCGGATGCAGGACAAGATTCAAGTCTCTCAACAGATATTCCCGTTCGCTTCCGCTCATAGATACGCCTGAAGAAGCGCCGCTTGTGGGGAATACTCTGAACGAATCGCTGTCGGCTGGCGTCATATCGGGCATAATGTTTGAAATAGAGGGGTACATTTCGAGTTTCCCCGGCAACATCATCGTTTTCACCGGGGGCGATGCGAATTTTTTTGCAAAAAGGACTAAAAACTCGATATTTGTAGTTTGTAATCTAGTGCTAATGGGGTTAGCTTTAATTTCTTACAACAAGAGCATGGCAGGCGTGGGGATAGCGTCAAGGAACAACAGATTCATCAATTATCTCAATCCGGCAGCCGTCACGGCACGGGACACCCTGTCATTCATGCTTGATTTCGGGGTTGTTGCCGAGGGCAAGATGTATCAGCAGGGAAGTGTCAAGTCGGCCAACAACATATTCAACATCTACAATTTCGTCTTTTCCGTCCCGATATACAGGAAGTCCGCTTTCATTGCCGGCATCACCCCTTACAGTTCGCTCGGATATGATTTCTCCCACGATATAGATGACAAGAGCATCATAGCGCAGGCGGGCAACGTCAATTACAGATCTTATGGAGAGGGAGGGCTTTATCAGTTGTTCGCCGGTGCGGGAGTGACCTTCTTCGACAAATTTTCAGTGGGAGCCCAATTCCTGTATTATTTCGGAAATATGGACAAGTCCACGATCATGGATTTCTCTTCGTCCTCGTTCAGAGATGTTTATAGCGGCTATACCATAAATCTGTCGGCAGTCGGAGGCAAGTTCGGCATCCAGTATGAGCAGCCGCTTTCTTCGGGTCTGTACCTCACGGCGGGGGCCACATACAAGACGTCATCGAGACTGAAAGGCACCGTGACTGACTACAAATATGCCACGATATCAAGTGTAAGCGATACTCTCTATCACAATATTGACACTCTCTCACACGGAAAATCCACCAGACTGGCAAGCGAATTCGGCGTGGGATTGTCCCTGAGGAAAGGGGACAAGTGGAGAGTGGAGCTGGATTATCTCCGTTCGGACTGGAGCGGGAGCAGGCTGGAGCAGACCACCGGATTTTCCACGGTAGGGGACTCCAAGTTCACCACGACATTCTCCCAGTCGTTCAGAGCCGGATTTGAGATTGTTCCGAACAGAAATGATATCCGCTACTATATGAGGAGATGTTCTTACAGGGGCGGAGTATATTATGACAGAGATTATTACAAGCTTAACGGCAATACGGTGAACTCCTACGGAATCACTCTCGGAATCACATTTCCGGTGTTCAGATGGTACAACGGAGTCTCCGTCGGCGTGGATCTCGGACAGCGGGGATGCAATACCGGCGGTCTCATCAGAGAGAGATATGCCATGCTGGTGCTCGGATTCAACATCCACGACATATGGTTCCAGAAGCCTAAATATGACTAAGAACCATTTCAAAACAGCTTCTAAGCCTCTAAAAACATTGATATAAAATCTAAAAGAAAAGATTTGACAGTATGAAAAAATTGGCGTTTATCGTCTCGGCGGCGATGTTTATGATCTTTGGCGGAAATTCTGCATCTGCCCAGGGAAAATACGGTGCTGACAGTGCTGAATGTATAAAGTATCTGTCGTACTACAAGGAATATTTCAAGAGCAAGAATTACGAGTCCGCTCTTCCCAACTGGAGAAAAGCCTATAAGCTTTGTCCTCCTACCGCAAATCAGACGATGCTGCTGGATGGCGCCACTCTCATGAGGAGGCTGATCGCGAAGAACGCCGCCAACAAGGAGTACCGCAAGGCTCTTGTGGATTCGCTTTTCACGATACACAGGACAAGGGCTCAGTACTATCCTAAGTACAAGACAGTTGCGCTCAACAATCTCGGTCTTGACATGGCAAATTACTGCAAGGCTGATCAGGCGGAGCTTTTTGCCGGCCTCAATGAGGTAATTGCCGAGAACAAGGAACTTACAAGGCCGTCGCTTCTTCTTATCAACTTGAATGCGGCGATTCAGATGTATCAGAACAACGCAATGGAGGCTGATGCTCTCATCAATGTATATCAGACCAATATGGAGTATCTTGAGCATGCCGTTCCGGCCGATGCCAACGACAGGGAAGAGCTTGACAAGATAAAGGATGATATGGAGAGCCTGTTCATCTCCAGCAAGGTGGCCAGCTGCGAGAAGATCCTCGAAGTTTACGGACCGAGGTTCGAGGCTTCATCTGATGACATAGCGCTTGTCACCAATATCGTCAAGATGATGAGCACTGCCGAGAATTGTACGGACAACGAGCTGTATCTCAAGGCCGCAACGGCTCTGCACAAGCTCCAGCCTTCAAGCCAGTCAGCATATTTCCTGTACAAGCTGAACGCTTCGAGGGGCAATGTGGACGAGGCGCTCAAATTCATCGAGGAGGCTCTGTCATATACGGATGTCGATGTCAAGACTGCGGCCGACTACAACTATGAAGCGGCGACATACTGCCTCAAGGCCGGACAGAACGGCAAGGTGATCGGCTATGCCGAGAAGGCCAGAGAACTGGACGAGTCTTATGCCGGCAAAGCATATTTCCTGATGGGAAGCATCTGGGGCGCAACGACCTGCGGCGGTGATGAGATTTCCAAGAGAGCTCCGTTCTGGGTGGCTGTGGACTATATGAACAAGGCGAAGGCCGCTGATCCGGAGCTTGCGGAGGACTGCAACGCGAGGATTGCGCAGTACAGCAAATATTATCCTCAGACGGCAGAGGCGTTTATGTACAACCTCACTGACGGTCAGTCTTATACGGTCTCTTGTGGAGGCATGAGAGCCACCACGACCGTGAGGACTCAGAAATAGTCTGACCGTTGGACAGAATATTTCATAATACAATGGTGATAGCAGCTGCATTTGCGGTTGCTATCACCGTTTATTCGTGTAAGTCAAAGCTTTCCACTGTCGAGAAGCTCAACCTTTCAGAGGTGCCTCTCCAGACGGTGGACAGCATGTATATGCTGCAGACCAAGAACGGCAAGATAGAAATGCGTGTGGTGACAACCACGATGAAGCATTACGACAACGACTCGCTTTCGTCGGATTATTTCCCGGACGGGATATGGGTCTATGCCTACACGGATGACGAAGTGCTGGAGTCAACCATTGTCGCGGACGAGGCGAGCCATATCAAGAACAAGACGACCAAGGATGAGATATGGAAGGCTTTCGGCAACGTTGTGGTCAAGAACATTGTCAAGCAGCAGACAATGGAAAGCGACACGATATATTGGGATCAGACCAAGAAAGAGATATATACCGACTGTTATGTGCGTCTTTATTCTCCGGAAGGACTGATGCAGGGATATGGGATGAGGTCGGACGAAAGGGCGAGGAATTCGATAATTTTCAAGCCGTTCAACAACTACGGCGTAGTGGTTCAGGATACGACGGAAGTCATCATAGATTCTGCCAATTTTATAGGTCCGTTGCTGAAAAAGTCATAGAAAATCACAAAAAATAGCTATCTTCGCACCCTAATATGCAATTGGCATTTAAACGTTTGTTTTGACGTTTGCGGGATGCCGTCCGGAAGGGTTTTTCCGGAGAGAGGGTGAAACTAATTAAATTATTATAATACAATGGCGGTTCTTGAAAAATTGCGCGTAAAATTCGGCTTGGCGATGTCCATTATCATCGCCATCGGCCTGCTTTCATTCATCATTGATCCGAATGAAGTGATTTCAGCGTTCCAGGGAATGTCCTCCAAATATGACGTAGGCCAGATTAATGGCAAAGCGGTGTCATACAACAACTTTCAGGAGGATGTGCAGAAGTTCACCACTATAGGCGAGATGCTTACCGGCTCATCGGCTCAGAGTAACGAGCAGCAGATACAGATAAGGAATACCGCTTGGAACGACCTTGTCATCAAGTATCTCTTTGTCGAGAAGGCAAGAGAGGCCGGTCTGAACGTAGGTTCAGCAGAGATGCTGGCGCTGACGACCGGAAATATGATTTCACCGCTCATTGCGCAGAACGGTGCATTTCTGGATGAGAACGGCAATTTCTCCAAGGACAATCTGGTGAATTTCATAAACAACATCGATTCCGACCAGTCAGGGAATCTCAGACTTTACTGGAATTATCTCCAGAACTCCATATTCAATCAGGAGCTGATGGAGAAATACAATTCTCTGTTTGCCCAGAGCAACGTGGTGACTCCGCTTATGCTCAAGAGGACGATTGCGGAGAACAACAACACATCCGACGTTGAGTTCGTAATGGTGCCTTTCGGCTATGCCCAGGATTCCACCATTACGGTGTCTGACAGCGAGATAAAGAAATACTACGATGCTCACAAGAAGTTCTTCAAGCAGAATGCGAGCCGCGATATCGAGTATGTGGTGTTCGAGGTGAAGCCTTCAGCCGGTGACATCACCGCTGAGCACGACAGAGTGGCGGCTCTCTACGATGAGTTCGCGACCACTGCGAATATGAAGTCTTTCCTTATGAAGAATTCGGACAGGCAGCTGGACACCCGCTATTATACCAAGGGTGAGCTGAACACCGTTTCTTCCGGTGTTGACGACTTCGTGTGGAGCGGGAACGGCAATGTTTCCGAGATCCTCAGCTCCGGCAACAAGTTCTATATCGCCAGAATATTGGATACCAAGATGATACCTGACTCTGTCTATGTGCAGCACATTCTCCTTCAGGGTGAGGATGCTGCCAAGACAGCCGACAGCCTCAAGAATGTCATCGCGAAGGGCGGGAACTTCTCCAATATCGCCTCCATCTATTCCGCAGACAAGAATTCCGCAGCCGACGGAGAGATGGGCAACATAGGCTGGATGACTCAGAACTACATGATTCCGGGCTTCGAGTCCGTGCTTCTCGCAGAGAAAGGCAAGCCGTTTGTACTCAGCACTCAGTATGGC
>CAVECU010000043.1:10588-11332 GCA_963614015.1 uncultured Eubacteriales bacterium | reverse complement strand
TGTCAATACTTTCCGGCACATCCATCTTTATGATTCGGTCAACAATACGTACCGGGATATCGTGGATGACGAGCTTGTGGATGACATATATGCCAGAATAGGGAAGAGACGATTCCGCGGATACAAGGTGGAATGCATTGACGTGCAGATAGTATGCAGGCCTTTAGGCTCATCTCGGACAGCCGGGGCGGCCGGGCGGAGGCCTTCAAAAAGACGGATCCTATGAAAATGTTCGGAAAAATGGCTCTGCGCCGCGTGGCCGGGCCGGTGATTTCAGCCGCGGCGGCCGCTTTTGTCCTGGCCGCAGCTTTGTCCTGCAGCAAGGACGACACCGTGATATGCAATGACGTGACAATGGGGACGCTGTCCGGCGACACCGAGATACTCACGGACGGCGGGAACATCTACAATATCGTGGACGGCAAGAGCGTGGAGGGGATTGAGCCGGGGACCAGAGTCTTTGTCTCCTGCGACATCCTCGGCCGGGACGGCGATGCGGCGGACCGGTACAATGTGAGGCTCAACAGCGTGGAAGTGCCTGTCTCGGGACGGACTGTCGAGAGTGCGGATGCCGACTTGTCCGGCTACACTGATGCCATATCTGTGTCAGATGCCTGGATATCAGCCGGCTATCTCAATCTGTACTGCGTGTGGATAGGCCGTCGTGATTCCTCCGCGGAGCACGGGATAATGCTCGTCCACGACAGCGCGTCGGCGGACACCGTGAGCTTCTCTCTTGTCCAC
>CAVECU010000043.1:6475-10543 GCA_963614015.1 uncultured Eubacteriales bacterium | reverse complement strand
TGATTCCTCCGCGGAGCACGGGATAATGCTCGTCCACGACAGCGCGTCGGCGGATACCGTGAGCTTCTCTCTTGTCCACGATGCCAAGGGGGAGGGTTTCTACAAGGACACCGCGGTGCCGTCAGACCTCAAGACCATATACAAGACGGCCACATTCCCTGTCGGAAAATATGTTTCCGGAGAAAATGTGACCGTGAAATTGTCCTGGACCTGGCACAAGACCGGCGGACAGTATATTTATCCCGAGACGGAACCGTTCAGCGTTGTCTATGATCTGACGCGGCCCGCTTCCCCTCCGGCACTTCCCACAAAGGATCAGCAAGGTCTATAGGCTTTCATCGTGGAACGATGATTGTGTCCAAAACAAATGGACACAATCGGCCGGCAGGCCCACATCCCCCATAATGGGGGACTGAGGGGGAATAACAGGTCAGGCTTTCATCGTGGAACGATGATTGTGTCCAAAACAAATGGACACAATCGGCCGGCAGGCCCACATCCCCCATAATGGGGGACTGAGGGGGAATAACAGGTCAGGCTTTCATCGTGGAACGATGATTGTGTCCAAAACAAATGGACACAATCGGCCGGCAGGCCCACATCCCCCATAATGGGGGACTGAGGGGGAATAACAGGTCAGGCTTTCATCGTGGAACGATGATTGTGTCCAAAACAAATGGACACAATCGGCCGGCAGGCCCACATCCCCCATAATGGGGGACTGAGGGGGAATAACAGGTCAGGCTTTCATCGTGGAACGATGAAAGCTATAATCTCGCCTTTGGCGACCTTGTCTCCCTGCTTGCCCGTCACGGCTAAGACACGTCCGTCCACGGCCGGGATGATCTCTTCCATGCCATAATAAGTCTGGACGAAGCCCATAGGCTTCCCGCCGCACACCTGCGTGCCTGCGGCCGGCGCCGTGGAGTCATCGTCCACATCGATCTGCCAGAGCAGCCGGCCTTTGGCCGGAGCCTGCACAGGTATGGCGTCAGGATGCTTCGATGTGTATTCTTCCACGTCGAATTTAGGCATCTCCACTACTGGACGGACAACGGTTATCGGAGCGCCGGCCTTGGCCTTGAGGTCCTCAAGCTCGGTGTTGAACCGCTCCTTCGCGACACCGCTCCGGTAGTCCCTGTACTGGCGCTCGTGCATCGCGAACTCGAAGAGTTCCTCGCTGTCAGGCCCTTCTTCCCAGCCTTCGTCCTTCATCATCTGCCTGAACTTCGGCAGCTCGTCCGGATACATGTCCTGCGGATTGCCGGTGTAGAACTCAAGCCCTTTCTCCTTGGCCAGAGCAACGATTTCCGGAGCAAGCTCGCCCGGGAGCCTGCCCATTCTGCCGAGGATCATGTTCCATGTGTCCTTGTCAATGGTGGTCCATCTCGGCTTGCCGTTCAGGACATTGAGCAGATTCATCAGCGACGTGTTCTTTACATACTGGCTGAACGGAGTCACAAGAGGCGGATAGCCGAGTCTCGGCCATACATATTGCACCTCATCGAACAGCTTGACCATCAGAGTGTCCAGGCTGATTTCCGGCCTGCCGTGAGCCCTCTCTGAAGCGTTGATGGCGCTCTGGAAGCCTTTGAGGTCGGCCATCATCGAGCCCATCATGCCGCCGGGAAGGCCGCATCCCACAAGGAGAGAGGTCATCTGATGGTTGGACGGGTTTATCCAATAGCCGAGGAAGTCGTCGATGAATTTCTGCGTCAGACGGCGCACCTCCATATAGGCGTCCATATTTATGTCCTTGACGGAGAATCCGTCGGCTTTCATCATCTCCCGTATCGTAATCACGTCCGGATGGATCTTGCCCCACGAAAGCGGCTCCACGGCCACATCCAGATAGTCGGCGCCGGCCCTGGCCACTTCAAGCATGGATGCCGGCGAGAATCCCGGACCGGTATGTCCGTGATACTGAACGATGATGGATGGATATTTCTTCTTGATGCAATGTGTGAGTTCGGCAAGGAAAGACGGCCTTCCGACGCCCGCCATATCCTTCAGGCAGATCTCGTCGCAGCCGTATTCCACAACCTTGTCCACCACGCCCATATAGTAATCCACTGTGTGGACCGGTGAATTGGTGATGGAAAGCGCCACCTGGGATATCATTCCGGCCTTCTTGGCATACTCCACCGACAGACGGAGGTTGCGGTGGTCGTTCAGTCCGCAGAAAGAGCGGGCGATATCCGTCCCCTGGGCCTTCTTCACCTTGAACATAAGTTCTCTGACATCTGCCGGGACCGGATTCATGCGGAGAGCGTTCAGACCGCGTTCGAGCATATGGGTCTGGAGTCCCGCCTTGTGGAAAGGCGCAGTCCATTTGCGGACAGCCGTATTCGGGTTCTCTCCGAAGAGAAGATTGACCTGTTCGAAAGCTCCGCCGTTGGTCTCGACACGGTCAAAGCATCCCATATCGATGATGGCCGGAGCCACTTCCTGCAGCTGATCCACTCTCGGGACATATTTCCCCGCAGACTGCCACATATCCCTGTAAACCAAAGAAAACTTGATTTCTCTTGACATTAGTGCTGTAAAAAATTAGATTATGACTGGGCATCCGTCCGGAAGACGTTTGCCGAGCGGCAAATATACGGAGAAGTTGTTTAATTTTCATTTTTAGGCGGTGTTTTTGTACATTTGCAGTTTCCGGAGCGTCGGCCCGGCAGGGCGGCTCTTCCGGTTGTGCAGCAGAATATTTCAAAACAGATTCCGAAGTATGGAACAGAAGACGAGATGCGTCATAATAGGCTCAGGGCCGGCAGGATACACAGCCGCGATATATGCGGGCAGGGCGGGGATCGCGCCCGTACTCTATGAGGGCATGGAGCCCGGAGGACAGCTCACGACCACTACCGAGGTGGAGAACTATCCCGGATTCGAGAATGGCGTGGACGCCAATATGCTTATGGCTTCGATGAAGGCTCAGGCCGCGAGATTCGGGGCCGACATCCGTCCGGGAAGAATAGCCGAGGCTGATCTGTCCGCGCGTCCTTTTGTGCTCAAAGACGACAGAGGCGTCTCTCTGGCGGCGGAGACGGTGATCATCGCCACGGGAGCCACGGCCAAGTATCTCGGGCTGCCGTCGGAGCAGAAATACAGAGGCCTCGGAGTGTCGGCGTGCGCCACCTGCGACGGCTTCTTCTACAGAAAAAAAGATGTCGCGGTGGTCGGAGGCGGAGATACCGCCTGCGCCGAGGCAGTCTATCTCGCCAATCTTTGCAACAAAGTCTATATGATAGTCCGCAGGGATGTCTTCAGGGCGTCCAAAGCCATGCAGGAGAAGGTCGCGGCCTCTCCCAATATCGAGGTCCTGTGGAATTGCAATACGCAGGAGGTCCTTGGCGACGAGTCCGGAGTCACCGGAGCAAGGCTTGTCAGAAAGGATGGTAAGGTTTTTGATATCAAGGTCGACGGATTTTTCCTCGGCATCGGCCATCATCCCAATTCCGAGCTGTTCAGCAAGTGGGTGTCCGTCGATGAGAACGGATATATCGTGACGGAGGGCAAGACTTCCGCCACCAGTGTTGAGGGCGTGTTCGCCGCGGGGGATGTCCAGGATCCGCTGTATCGTCAGGCGGTGACGGCGGCGGCTTCGGGTTGCCGTGCGGCGATCGACGTGGAGAAGTTCCTTGTGGAGCACAGGCGGTAGCGGCGGCCGGAGAAGAGATAAGTTTCAAAAACAGATTCGTGCAGATGATGAATCACAACACAAAATTTTTCTGGTGTGCAGCGGCGTTGGCTCTTGCTGCGGTTTCCTGCAAGTCCCAGTATGACGTGCTGATGTCCAGCAACGATGCGGATGCCAAATATGAAGCGGCATTCGCATATTTCAATCAGAAAAAATATCAGAAGGCCGCCGCCCTGTTCGAGTCGATGTCCGTTCTTACGGACGGAACGGAGCGGGACGACACGGTGCAGTACTATTGGGGCGTCAGCAACTACCGGTACAAGGACTATGTCACGGCAGAGGCCAATTTCAACAAATTCATCACCACTTATCCGAGGAGCCCGTTCGCGGAGGAGGCGAGATTCCTCAGGCTGGACTGCCTGTACCGC
>CAVECU010000043.1:4862-6465 GCA_963614015.1 uncultured Eubacteriales bacterium | reverse complement strand
CGACCTACCGTTATGAGCTTGACCAGAATCCGACGAGAATCGCCATAAATGCCATTAACGAATATGTAAAGGACTATGGCGGACAGAACGCCCATTCGGAGGAATGTTCCGCCATGCTGTCGGATCTGTATGAAAGGCTTGACCATAAGGCGTATGAGGCGGCGAAGCTCTATTTCAACATGGAGGACTACAAGGCTGCGAGGGTGGCGTTCCGCAACACGCTGAAAGACAATGCGGACAACCTCTACCGCGAGGACATTCTCTATTATATCGCCAAATCGTCCTACAAATATGCGCAGCTCAGCGTAGCTTCGCAGCAGAGGGACAGATATATGACTTTTGTGGATGACTATCTCAACTTTGTAGGCGAATATCCGCAGTCCGAGTATATGCGCGAGCTTCGGGCCCTGTATTTCCGGGCGCAGAAAGCTCTGGGCAAATATGCGGGCTCCGATGACGAAAGCTCCAAGAAAGACAGGGACTTCCTGAAGGAGAGAAAGCGCAGTTCCAAGACTGCCGCGGCCGGCGCATCGAAATAAAATGAAACCTCGGCATCCCTCTTCTTGTATATTGCTATGAGGGGAGACGGTATGCGGAGAATCGGGAAAAGAATCAATTTACGCGGAAATATTTATGGACAAGAAGAATGTACCTCAGAACACGATTACGAGAGATGTGAAGAATCTGGCCGCTCCTACCGGCAACATCTACGAATCAGTCGTGATTCTCTACAAAAGGGCCAATCAGATAGCTCTGGCCGAGAAAAAAGAGCTGAACAGAAAGCTTGAAGATTTCAAGAATGACCGCGACTCGATGGACGAAGTGTTCGAGAACCGCGAGCAGATAGAGATATCGAAATATTACGAGAAGCAGCCTAAGCCTGTGCTGGTGGCCGTATCCGAGTTCGAGAACGGCGAGCTCTCCTACAGGGTGGCCGGCAGTGAGTCGGAGGGCGCTCCGGCAGAGGACGTGAAGCCTTCGCTCGGAGAGTAAGAAGCTGTCCCATGCTGCGCTCGCTGACCATAAAGAATTATGTATTGATTGACTCGCTGGAGATTGAATTTCCTGCGGGTCTTGTCATTATTACAGGTCAGACAGGCGCAGGCAAGTCCATAATACTCGGGGCGCTCTCCCTGGCTCTCGGATCGAAAGCCGATGCTTCCGTGATAGGTGACGGGGGAGACAATTGTGTGGTGGAAGCGGAATTTGTCGTCAGAGACGATGACGGCGCTGTCTCGGCGCTGCTGGAGGAAAGCGGCATCGATTTCGAGGCCGCTCCGGATACGGGTGCCGGGAGCCTGACAATCAGGCGTGTGCTTGGACGCGGTGGGAGGTCAAGGTCGTTCGTCAACGATCTGCCGATATCGCTCAAGGCGCTCTCCGCCCTGTCCGTGAGGCTGCTGGACATCCACTCGCAGCATGAGACCATGCTCCTGGGGGACAAGTCTTTCCGGCTGTCGATGCTTGACGGGGCCGCCGGTGACGGCGAACTTCTGCGCCGATGTGCGGAAGTGTGGAAGAATTGCACATCGCTCAAGGCTGACTATCGTGACGTCTGTGCGCTTCTGGACAGGATGTCCTCGGAGAAGGAATACAATGAGGC
>CAVECU010000043.1:0-4852 GCA_963614015.1 uncultured Eubacteriales bacterium | reverse complement strand
GAGAAAGCGGACCTCGCCGAAGGAGAATTGGAAGAACTGGAGGCGGAGCAGAAGCGTCTTGCCAATGCCGAAGAAATCAAGCGGAGCCTCTATCAGGTGGAGCGGATGTTCTCTTCCGCAGACGGAGATGCCGGCGGAGACGGCGTGTCGTTGGATTCCGCATTGAAAGAGTCTGTAAGATGCCTCGACAAGGTGTCCGCGTTCATCCCCGCTGCAGCGGAACTTTCCGCAAGAGTCGAGTCCTCCAGACTGGAGCTTGATGACATTTTGTCTGAAGTGGAGTCTCTGGAGTCGGCCTCTGACGTATCCGAAGAAAGGCTCCGGCAAGTGGAAGACAGACTCTCGCTTCTGTATGGCCTGATGCAGAAACATTCCTGCAACGGGGTGTGCGAGCTCATCGCATTGAGGGATAAATTCGCCGGCACATTGTCCGACACATCCGATCTTGAATCCCGCAAGAAGGCGCTTGAGGGGGAGATAGCCTCCGCAGAGAAGGACTATGCGGCTGTGGCTGAGGCGCTTCACGCGCAGAGGATGAAGACCCTGCCCGCCCTCGAACACGACATCACGCAGGCGCTGCATTCGCTTGAGCTCGACAGAGCCGTATTCAAAGTGGAGATGACTCCGGCAGCTCCCGGTGCGAGCGGACAGGACGGCATCGTGTTCAAGTTTTCCGCTTCGGGCGCTGACCCGGTGGATGTCTCCAGGTGTGCGTCCGGAGGCGAACTGTCCAGAATAATGCTCAGCCTGAAAGCGCAGATGGCACGATATGCCAATATGCCGTCAATGATTTTCGATGAGATCGATACCGGGGTGTCGGGAAGCGCTGCCCACAAGATGGGGGAGATGATCTGCTCTATGGGCCGCAATATGCAAGTCTTCGCAATAACCCACCTGCCGCAGGTCGCGGCCAAAGGTGACGCCCACTACATCGTATCCAAGTCTTTTGTGGACGGGAAGCCTGTCACCGGGATCAGGAAGATTTCCGGAGAAGAACGTGTGGAGGAAATCGCGCGGCTCCTCAGCGGCGCGAGCATCACGCCGGAGGCCATAGCCAACGCCCGCAGCCTCATAGGCTGATTCCCGGGGTCAGTCCAGAAGGCTGATCGAAAGATCCTGGTTGTAGGTGATTTTCCTTATGCCGCAGTTGAGCAGACCCCCGTCAGGGGATGATCTTCTGAACTTGAAGTCCGTCTGCATCATGGACACGTCGTCCGTCTCGATTTTTCCGATCCATGCCGCTCCGTATCCGGATATCAGGGAGAACATGTAATAGGCTATGTCGTATCCCTGGAAGGAGAATTGCGTGGGTTCCGTTCCGAACAGGGCCCTGTATCTGTACAGGAAATCCGATACTTTGCGGCTGTCGTAATCTATGTAGTAAGGAGTCGCCACTCTTGTACGCAGACTGTGCAGGTTCTCCACATCGATTGTCTCATAAGACCTTATCTTGGACGGACTGTACAGCACGACATCGAATTTGCGGTACAGCAGCATCGCCAGATTGCGGACGGCATCGTTCACGAAAGCCTCATTTTCAGAGTTGATTATCAGTCTGTTGGTGTGGCTGTCTGTCAGCATCCCCGTCAGATGTTCCACCGCAGTCCTGCCCTCGAGAATGGTGTAGGCAAATCTCTCCGCCACCAGTCCGGACTCGTCTATGGCCCGCTCCAGAAGAGCCGTGGAGCCCGTCGGCTGCGCATCTTTCTCGCTTATGACTATGAACTTGTCACCCTGCCGTAATTCGCCTCCGAGCCAGCCGAGCAGAGCATTGTACTGAACAGCCATCGATGCCGGCGCCTGCAGCAGATTGTGATGACCGGCAAGCAGTTCCGCCGTGCTCTGATCCAGAGGGGAGACGATGACGGTCCTCTCCGGCCGGAGACTCAGCAGGCGCTCCATCCGGGCGCTCTTCACGGGCCCTATCACAACGTCTTCCTGCTCAAGTCTTTCGGCTGTCATCGGCAATGTCTCGCCCGCCGAGTCGTATATGCGCAGGTCTATGTCTGTGCCGTCTTTCCTGATGTCCTCCGCAGCGAGCAGCACTCCGCTGTAGAAGTCCATATAGCCCGGATCGGCTGCGCCGGATGTCCCGAACGGAAGCATCAGCGCAGCATTCACCTTGCCGCCGGGGTTCATCTCGAATGTGGAAGTCTCCCCGTCATCCGGATTTCCGGTACGGTCCGTGGCCGGGCTCTCTGTCAGGCCTTCCGGACCGACAGTGTCACTTTCCTCCTGCGGTGTGACGTGGCTTTCTTCGGACGGGCTGTATTCCAATGGAATACGGATCTTCTGTCTGGCCTTAAGCCTATAGGAGGACAATCCGTTGTACTCTTTCAGCACATCGGCCGGTACGGAATATTTCTTGGCGAGGTCATAGAGGTCTTCATACCATTTGGCCGTATGGATGATGTATTCTCCGCTGTCTTGCGATGATGGCGCAGCCTCAGCGGTCTGTGCGGCTGCCGGTTCCTTTGGAGCCGCCGGTATGGTGTCCGCCGCAGGCTCGGCGCTTTTGATGCCGGAAGGCGTCTCCCTGCACGGAATCAGGATCACGATGCCTTTCCGGAGTCCGTTCTCCCGGATATGGAGGTCCTTGTTGGCTTCGCATATCTCATCGGGCGTCACGCCGTAGGCTCTGGCGATGGAATAGAGTGTCTGCCTTTCAAGTACCGTATGGGAATAATAGATCTTGCCGTCGCCATTGGTCACTTTCTCTTTTGATATGATGACCGGGGGCTGGCTGTAGTTCTGCGCCCCGGCCGTCTCCGATACGCAGACGAGCAGCAGTGCACTCACAATGACTCCGGTAAGATGAATTCTCATGGTTTCAAAATCTAAAGCGTTGCGGCAAAGTCTCTGAGGTCTTTGCTGAACGTGGCCCAGGACAGGCGTTTCTTCTCGTCCTGAATCCTTTCCACACACCCCGTGCGGATGGACGGGTCGCTGAAATAATTCTCAATCTCCGCCCTGATGCACTCCGGCTCGGCCTCCGCCGCAACAATTCCCGTGCCCGTGTCTCCGATCGTGCTTCTCAGACCTCCCACATCGGTCACTATCATAGGTATCTCGAAATGATACGAAATGGAGCTTATACCGCTCTGTGTGGCTGATCTGTAAGGTAATACGGTGACATCGGCGGCGGAGAAGAAGTCTTTCACCTCCGAGTCCTTTATGTACCTGAGGAATGTGTGTATCCTGTCCTTGCCGGGTATGCTGTCGATGATCTCCTGATACGGGGCGAATGAGCCGTAAGGCTCTCCGGCGATGATCAGCTGGTAGCTGTCATCCAGTGCCGAGAAGGCTTTCAGCAGGATGTCGAGGCCCTTGTATTGTCTTATGAGTCCGAAGAAAAGGATGTTCTTTTTCCCTGGAGCGAGACCGAGCCTGCCGGATGCGTTCTCCTTCAGGAGCTTCTCTCCGAAATGGGAATACAGCGGATGCGGCCGCACGATGTGCTTCGCATCGGGCTTCAGCCGCAGAAGATCATCCGCGACAGCTTCGCACATGGTGATGAAGCCCGTGCATCCTCCGAGGAAATACTTGGTGAACGGAGTGTCGAAAAATCTGGGCTCGTGCGGGATTACATTGTCCAGGATGCCGATGACCTTGCATCCGCTCCCGACGTGTCTTGCCACATATCCCAGAGACGGGGCGAACCACGACATCCAGTACCTCATGATCAGGATGTCGGGCTTCCATTCCCGTATCGCCCTTGCTGTCCGCACCCAGGTGAGCGGATTCGCCGTGTCCAGAACGGCCGTGCTCTCCACAGGCATGGCCTCGTCGTCGGGGGTCACATACTGTGTCTTGCCGGGGAACAGCAGATCGGGATACTGCCGCTTGAAGTTGAACGCCCGCACGTCATCCGTCTTGCCCAGCTCGGTCAGAAGATTGGCGTTGAACTGGGCAATACCCCCGCGGAACGGGTAGAAACAGGACAGGACGGCTATTTTCACGGATCTTTATTTGTCTGATTTCTTGGAGTCCTTGGCCTTGGTCTTGACGTACTCGTCATTCAGCCTTGAGATGACGTCATCGGTGATGTCGAGCGAGCTGTCTCCGGCGGCTACCGGTGACGGCAGGATGTTGCCCTGTGTGGTGAGGATCAAGGCATACTGCTTCTCGGCCGCATATTTGTCGAGGAAAGTCTTGATGGCGTCTCCGATATTGTTCATCATAACCTGCTGCTCCTCGCTGATTTCCTGATCTTTCTGAGCTGTGAAGTTGTTGAATTCCACTCTCTGCTGCTCCAGCTTCTGGCCCTGGACCTCGGCGGCGGCTCTCGTGATGAGCCCCTTGTTGAACTTCTCCTGGAATGAATTCACATCGTTCTGAAGCTTCTTGCCTCTTCTCTCCACCTCTTCCTGGATGCTCTGGGCCTTGGATTCCACTACGGACCTCAGATCGTTGGCCATGTCGTATTCGTTGAAGACTCTGTCAAGGTTGAAATATACGATGGCTCCCTTCTCTGCGGCTACCGTACTTTCCGCACCGGCCTCGGCTGTCTTGCCGGATTTGTCGCCCGTGATGGTCATGATTCCGAAAACGGCCACAGCAACGATGGCTATGACACTGAGGATTAACGATGTGTTTTTCATTTTTAGTATTGTTAGATATTATTTCCAAATGTTGTTTCCGGGCGGCGCGTTTCCCCGCCTGCGTATGCCCCGGATGCCATTCCGGTATGTGCGGGGAGGGATGCCGTGACCGCAAATTTACTAAAAGAATCCGGAAGCCGATTTGTTTCTCCCGAAAATTCAGAAGAATAGGGTTATTTTCCGATTTTCCGGAGATAGGCTTGAATCGTCCGCTCCAGTCCCATATACAGGGCGTCGCAGATTATGGCGTG
>CAVECU010000042.1:0-11499 GCA_963614015.1 uncultured Eubacteriales bacterium | reverse complement strand
GGTCTGGCGGTAGTGATGGACATCGTCCATTCCCACAGTGTTGACAATGAAGCGGAAGGCCTCGGGCGATTCGACGGAAGGGATGACCTGTATTTCTACAGCGGACCGCAGGGGCGTCATCCGGCCTGGGGGTCGAGATGTTTCGACTACGGCAAGGACGAGACGCGATATTTCCTGCTGTCCAACTGCAAGTTCTGGATGGAGGAATACCGCCTGGACGGATTCCGTTTCGACGGGGTGACAAGCATGCTCTATTGGGATCACGGTCTCGGGCGGGATTTCGTGGGATATGACAGCTATTTCGGCTCCGGAGTGGACGAGAACGCGGTCACATATCTTGCGATGGCCGCAGCCCTTGTGAAGGAGCTGAATCCGGACGCCCTGACCATAGCCGAGGATATGAGCGGCATGCCGGGGCTGGCGGCGCCTCTGAGTGCCGGCGGCCTGGGATTCGATTTCAGAATGGCGATGGGCGTGGCTGACCACTGGATCAAGTGGCTGAAGGAGAAGACTGATGAGCAGTGGGATATGGGCGAGATATGGTGGGAGCTGACCCGCAAGCGTGCGGACGAGAAGACCGTCAGCTACGCCGAATGCCACGATCAGGCTCTTGTTGGGGACAAGACGCTTATATTCAGGTTGATGGACAAGGAGATGTACACCGCGATGAATGTCGGGTCGCAGAATCCGGTCGTGGACCGCGGTATGGCGCTTCACAAGATGATACGGCTTGTCACTCTGGCCACTGCCGGGGACGGATACCTGACTTTCATGGGCAATGAATTCGGGCATCCGGAGTGGATAGATTTCCCGAGAGAGGGCAACGGCTGGTCTTACAAATACGCGAGGCGGCAGTGGTCGTTGTGCAGGCCGGATTATTTGAGATACAGCTATCTGATGAACTTCGACGCCGATATGATCCATCTTTTCCGTGGAGAGGCCATTCTGGACGGCCGTCCGGAGCTGATTGTGGCTGACGATGTCAAAAAAGTATTGATTTTCAAGAGGAATAACTTTATCTTTGCGCTTGATTTTCATCCTTCTGAATCTTATGCCGGATATTCTTTTGCGGCGCCGGGAGGGGATTGGGAACTGGTGTTGGATTCGGACGAGAGCCGATATGACGGTTTCGGCCGGTTGAAAAAAGGCGAGACCCATCATTCCGATGGCGCGCTCACCATATAAACACATGCTGCTTTCGTCAGTGGACGAGAGCCTCTCCGCAAACGGCAAACAGTTCAATCTCGGAATCCACCGCTACGGAGATCTCTATGAGCCTCGTGGGCACAAGTACATCGTGGACTTCACTGCCGATCCTGTCCCCGTGATAACCTACCGCGTGGGGGAGATGGAATTCACCAAGAGCATCCTGCTTGTGCCGGACTGCGACCAGGTGATGATACGCTACGAGCTGAAGAAGTCTCTCGCCAAGGTGGAGCTGACTCTGAAGCCGTTCCTCGCATTCAGAAACGTGCACTCCCTGACTTCCCGCAACGATGAGGCGGACACCTCCGCCCGGCAGATCAGGAACGGGGTCGCATTCAGGATGTACAAGGGCTTTCCGGATCTCAGTCTCCAGTTCAGCTCGTCCAAGGTTGAATACAAGCATTCCCCTTGCTGGTACAACGGCATAACATATTCGGACGAAGCCCGCCGCGGGTTTGAATGCCGTGAGGACCTTCTTGTGCCCGGGGCGTTTGTCCTGTCGATGGAGGAAGGCGATTCGGTCATCCTCTCCGCATCGGTGAAGGAAGAGAACCCGGCGATGCTCAAGCGGAGATTCTCGGCCGTCGTGAAGGGGAAGGATGACATCGGAAGCTATGAAGACCAGCTCGAATATTGCGCGGACCTGCTGATACGCGACAGGAACGGGAAGAAGAGCATTACGGCGGGATTCTCGTGGCTGTTCACCGGGCTTCTGCGAGAGACTCTGTTCTCGCTTCCGGGGCTCACCGTTTATGCCGGCAAGCCGGAAGAATTCGAGGAGATCCTTGACAATCTGATAGAAGCCAACGGTGAGAGGCTGTTCTCCAGGACTACGCAGATAGAGGCTCCGCTCATGATGGCGGGGGCTCTGCAAGATTATATCGCGGCGGGAGCCTCGCCGCGTGCCGTATGGAAGAAGTACGGCGATGTCGTGAAAGGCATCATCGAGAGTTATTCGCCCGGCGTGAGGAAGGAAGTCTCTCTCCAGCCGGACGGCCTGCTGTGGGCCCAGAAAGACGGCGTCGCCCTCACATGGATGAATGCCTATATAGACGGGCGGCCGGTCGTGGAAAGGGCCGGATATCAGGTGGAGACCAATGCGTTCTGGTACGACACTCTGTGCTATGCGATAGAGAGCGAGCAGAAGTACGGCAAGGCCGGGAGCGCATTCTGCGCCAAGTGGATCCCGGTGAGGGACAATGCGAAGGCCGGCTTCATGTCCAAGTTCTGGATCCCGCAGGGAGGCTATCTCGCCGACTATGTGGACAACTCCGGACAGAACACGGATGTGCGTCCCAATCAGTTGTTCGCCCTGTCCGTGGCGCATTCTCCTGTGGATGACACTTGCGCCGGCAGCATAATGAACGTAGTGGATCGCGAGCTGGTGACTTCCAGGGGAATAAGGACGTTATCCCCGAGGGATGTCAAGTACAAGGGCGTGTACGAAGGGACGCAGAGAGAGCGTGACATGGCTTATCATCAGGGCTGCGCCTGGCCGGGACTGCTGCTGCCGTATGCGCGGATATGGTTCAGAATGAGGGGCGCATCATTCTGCAAACGCGCCGAGTGGCTGATGGAAGGCTTCTACGCCGATCTCAACAAGCACGGTGTGGGCGCGTTTTCGGAGCTTTATGACGGAGACCCGCCGCACGAACCTCACGGAGCCATTTCGGCTGCGATGAGTACGGCGGCATTGCTCTCGATGGAGAATCTTATCAACAAATACAGGGAGGAAGACCAATGAGAGTGCTGATGTTCGGGTGGGAGTTCCCTCCTCATATCGCAGGCGGACTTGGCACGGCCTGCTATGGAATAGTCAAAGGATTGGCATACAACGGAGTGAAGACCCTCTTCGTGATGCCTTCCGCATCCGGGGATGAAGACGGCAGCGTAGCCGGGATTATCAATGCCAGCGATGTGCCCGTGGCGATGTCGGGTGATATGTCAGTGTCGGATTTCCTCGACAAGGTGCAGTTCATCCATATCGGCACCAATATGGTGCCTTATCTCGACCCCGCCGAGTTCCACGATCTCGTCGAGAAGGACCGCAAGCGGCAGGTGAAGGATTTCTCCGTCCACTACGGGAGCACCTACAAGTTCTCCGGCAAGTACGGCTCCAACCTGATGGAGGAAGTCGCCAGATATGCGATGGTGGGAGGCGCGATAGGAGACGCCCGCAAAGATGAATTCGACATAATCCACGCCCACGACTGGCTCACCTACATGGCCGGAGTGGCGGCGAAGAGGATGTCCGGCAAGCCGCTTGTCGTGCACGTGCATGCGACCTCGTTCGACAGGAGCAGCGACCAGAATATCGACACCCGGGTATATGAGATCGAGAAGAAAGGTATGGAGCTGGCCGACAAGGTGATAACCGTCAGCGACCTGACCCGCAACATCGTCGTCACCAAGTACGGCATAGACCCGGACAAAGTCGTCACCGTTCACAACGCGGTGGATTTCAGCGGCCGGAACGAGATGTCCGTGGAAAGGGGCGTGCGGGACAAGGTGGTGACATTCCTCGGCAGGATAACGTTCCAGAAAGGCCCGGAGTATTTCATCGAGGCGGCGGCCAAGGTGCTGAAGCGTTGTCCGGACGTGAGATTCGTCATGGCTGGAAGCGGCGACATGATGAACCGCTCCATACGTCAGGTGGCGCGGCTCGGGATTTCGGACAGATTCCACTTCACCGGATTCCTTCGCGGAGCTGATGTGCAGAAGATGTTCGCATTGTCCGACGTCTATGTGATGCCTTCCGTGTCAGAGCCTTTCGGCATCTCTCCTCTGGAGGCGATGCGCTCTGGCGTGCCGGCGGTCATTTCTCGGCAGTCCGGCGCTGCGGAAGTCCTCAAATATGCCTTCAAGGTGGACTTCTGGGATGTGGATGCGATGGCGGATGAGATCTATGCGCTGCTGAAATATCCGGCTTTGTCCACATTCGCTTCCAAATACGGATACGACGAAGTCAACGCCCTCAAGTGGAACAATGCCACGGCAAAGATCAAAAGCATATATGAATCAGTGTTAAAATAAAAGCCCACAGATATGAAGACCAAGAGTTTATGCTTGTATTTCCAGATACATCAGCCCACCAGACTGAGACTGTACAGGTTTTTTGACATAGGAAAGGACTCACATTACTACGATGACTTCACCAACAGGACAATCCTGCGGCGAGTGGCGGACGTGTGCTATCTTCCGATGAACCGTCTCATTCTTGAGCTTGTGAAGAAATACAAGGGCGCGTTCCGTGTGGCGTTCTCCGTCTCAGGCTCCGCGCTTGAGCAGTTCGAGCGGTATGCTCCGGAGGTGATCGCCAGCTTCAGGGAGCTTGCCGATACGGGATGCATCGAGTTCCTGTGCGAGACATATTATCACTCCCTTGCGGCGCTTGCCTGCCCGTCGGAGTTCACCCATCAGGTGCTCAAGCACAAGCGGGCCATAGAGGAACATTTCGGGGTCACTCCGGTCGCGTTCAGGAACACGGAGCTCATCTATTCCGACCATATAGGCGAGATGGTCTATGACCTGGGATTCAAGACGATGCTCACGGAGGGCGCGAAGCATATATTGGGATGGAGAAGCCCGGACTATGTCTATACCGACGACAGGCAGAGCAAGCTCAGGCTCCTGCTCAGGAACTATTCGCTCAGCGATGACATAGCGTTCCGTTTCTCCGATAGGAATTGGGAGAACTGGCCTCTCACCGCCGACAAATATCTTTCCTGGCTGAAGAGCGATATCGGCGAAGGCGGCTCGGTCATCAATCTGTTTATGGACTACGAGACTTTCGGAGAGCATCAGAACGTCTCCACGGGCATCTTCGACTTCATGAGGTATCTTCCGGAAGCGGTCATAGCCGACGGGACATTCTCGTTCCGCACGCCTACGGAAGCGGCGTCCGCCCACAAACCGGTATCTTCTCTGGAAGTGCCGGAGCCGATTTCCTGGGCCGATGAGGAGCGCGACATCACAGCGTGGCTCGGCAACGATCTCCAGCAGGAGGCCTACAACAAGCTCTATGCGCAATATGAGAAGGTGGCGCTTGTCGGCGACCCCGCGCTGTTCAACGATTTCGGACATCTTCAGGAGAGTGACCATTTCTATTATATGTGCACCAAATTCTTCTCCGACGGGGAAGTCCACAAATATTTCAACCCTTATGAGACCCCGTACGAAGCGTTTATCAACTATATGAACGTTTTGAGCGATTTTATTGTCAGGGTGAATGATGAATATTCCGCCGCAGTTGCTAACTTTGCGCCTTCCGTTCCGGAAGCCGGACCTGTCTCCGGGACGAAGAAGCCGGCAGCGAAGTCTTCCGCAGCGAAATCCACGGCATCGAAGGCCGGCAGGAAGGCTGCGGATGGGAAGACAGTGAAGAAAAAGACGGCGGAAAAGAAGAAATGACGAACGATGGCAAAGGAATTGATCAGACCGGATTATCTTTTTGAGGTCAGCTGGGAAGTATGCAACAAGGTGGGGGGCATCTATACGGTGATAGCCACCAAATCATTGTACCTCAAGACGCAGCTCAATAAACATCACATTCTGATAGGCCCCGATGTCTGGATGGACACGGATGCCAACCCGGATTTCAAGGAAGACCCGCTGATGTGGCAGGACTGGAAACTTGAAGCGGCTCAAGCCGGGTTGAGGCTCAGGATAGGGAAGTGGAACGTCCCGGGCAGTCCGATTGCGGTGCTTGTGGATTTCAAGCAGTTCCTGACGAGTCAGGATGCGATACTTGCTTCATATTGGGAGAAATTCGGAGTCGATTCCATCACGGGCAATTGGGATTACAAGGAGTCCGCCCTGTTCGGCTATGTGGCCGGCAAGGTGATAGAAAGCTATTACAGATTCTTTCTGAGCTCGTCCGACAAGACCGTGGCCCAGTTCCACGAGTGGCAGACCGGAGCCGGGCTGCTCTATCTCAAGACTACCGGACTGCCGATAGCGACGGCGTTCACCACTCACGCCACTGTAGTCGGGCGTTGTCTTGCGGGGAACAATCTTCCTCTGTATGAGTCGATGTCTTCGTACAATGGGGATGAGAAGGCGCGGCAGTTCAATGTGATGGCGCTGCATTCGCTTGAGAGCAAGTCTGCCGCGAATGCGGATGTGTTCACGACTGTGAGCGAGATTACCGCACGGGAGTGCAGCCGTTTCCTCGGCCGGGAAGTGGACGAGGTGACGCCGAACGGATTCGAGAACAGTTTCACGCCGTCCTCCAGAGAAGAATACGATGAAAAAAGATCGCTTGCCAGGCTGAAATTCAGGCAGGTGGCGGAAGCGATGTCCGGTGAGGCCGTTCCGGAAGATGCCATACTCATAGGCATCGGCGGGCGTTACGAATATCGCAACAAGGGTATTGACGTGTTCGTAGATGCCATCGCGAAAGTCCGTGATGCGGGGTATGGCGGCAGACCCATACACGCGTTCATAATGATTCCTTCCGGGCACAACGGCGCGGACAGGGATCTCGCGGCGCGGTTGTCCGGCGGGGGAAGCGGTGACTATACGACTCAGGTGTCGCACTATCTCATGAATCCGGAGTATGATGTGATCACGCGGAGATTCAGGGAGTTGGGGCTGGACAACGCTCCGGGTTCGGCGGTCAAGATCTATTTCATCCCGTCATATCTCAACGGCGGCGACGGCATATTCAATATGAAGTACTATGACCTTCTCATAGGTCTGGACCTGACGTTGTTCCCGTCGTATTACGAGCCTTGGGGATACACCCCGCTCGAGAGCCTCGCATTCGGGATTCCTACACTGACTACGAGTCTGGCGGGCTTCGGAATGTGGGTTGACACCCATTACCACAAGAGACATCCCGGGATCACCATCGTGGAGCGTACAGATTCCAACTACGGCGATGTCGTGGCCGCGGTGGCCGACAGGGTGAAGGAAGTTGCGGAACTGAGCCCGGAGCAGAGATCCCTGTATATGGACAATGCCGCTGACGTGGCTGCCATCGCATTGTGGGAAAATCAGATAAAATACTATCAGGAGGCATATTCCAAGGCTTTGGAGAAAGTGATTGCCGCCAACGGGGCGTTCCCCGAATCAATAGAAAAACCGATTATGAAATATGAAAAACTCCCGATCAATACGCCTTCGTGGAAGAGCGTAATGGTCAACAGACATCTTCCTGAAGCCCTGAAAGGTCTCGAGGTCCTGTCCAAAAACCTCTGGTGGTGCTGGAACGAAAGCGCGAAAGCGCTGTTCAAAGCCATTGATCCTGTTGTATGGCACAACTCCGGACACAATCCTATGGTGGTGCTGGACACGGTGAGCATCAAGAGGTTCAATACCCTCATCAAGGACTCGGCATTCATCGGCCTGTATGAGAGCGTGATGAAGGAGTTCGAGGAATATATGGCTCTCAAGGATGAGCGCAAGGACCCGTCTGTGGCATATTTCTGTATGGAATACGGGCTGGATTCCTCTCTGCGGATCTATTCCGGCGGACTCGGCATACTTGCGGGGGACTATCTCAAGGAGACCAGCGACATGAATGTCAATCTGGTCGCCGTGGGCCTGCTCTACCGCTACGGATATTTCACTCAGGTGCTTTCGGCCCAGGGGGATCAGGTGGCCAAATATGACGCCCAGGACTTCTCCAACATCCCGGCTTCGCCAGTGATGGACAAGGACGGCAACTGGCTCACCGCCACGATCGCATTCCCGGGCAGGACGCTCTCGGCGAGAATCTGGAAAGTGGCTGTCGGCCGCACGGATCTGTATCTGCTTGACACTGACTTTGAAGCCAATATCCCTGAAGACCGTCAGGTGACATATCATCTGTACGGCGGCGACTGGGAGAACCGCCTGAAGCAGGAGCTTCTCCTCGGAGTCGGCGGTGTCCGCGCCCTTCGGAAGCTCGGTCTCACCCCGCAGGTCTATCACTGCAACGAAGGCCACGCCGCATTCATCGGCATAGAGCGCCTCAGAGAGTATATCGAGCAGGACAATCTGGACTTCCCGGAGGCTCTGGAGGCCGTCAGGGCATCTTCGCTCTTCACGACGCATACTCCTGTCCCGGCCGGTCACGATGCTTTCGACGAGGGGCTTCTGCGCAAATACATAGGCCATTATCCGACACGTCTGAAGATAGACTGGGAGACGATGATGGGGCTCGGCAAGATCAACGGCTCGGATGTGAACGAGAAGTTCTCGATGAGCATTCTGGCTGCCAACATCTCGCAGAATGTGAACGGGGTGTCGATGCTCCACGGCAAAGTGAGCCGGGAGATATTCGCCAACATGTATCCGGGATATCTTCCGGAGGAGCTGCACATCAGCTATGTGACCAACGGCGTCCACTATCCGACCTGGGCCGCCAAGGAGTGGAAAGCCATTCACGCCAAGGTGTTCGGCGAGGAGTTCAAGACACACCACTATGACAAGAAATGCTTCGAGGGCATATATCAGGTGCCGGACGACGAGATCTGGACTGTGCGTAAGGAGCTCAAGTCCACGCTCATCAAGGCCGTGAAGGAGAAGCTGACGGACACTACCATCAGCAACCAGTACTCTCCGAGCCAGACAGTCACCATCAAGGAGACGTTGAGGGATGATGTCCTCACCATCGGATTCGCCCGCAGATTCGCGACATACAAGCGTGCCACTCTGCTGTTCTCTGATCTGGACAGGCTGAGCGCCATCGTGAACAATCCGGAGAGGCCCGTGCAGTTCTTCTTCGCAGGCAAGGCGCATCCGGCGGACAAGGCCGGACAGGACCTCATAAAGAGGATTGTCGAGATTTCGAAGGACGAGAGGTTCATCGGCAAGATCGTGTTTGTGCCTGGATATGACATCTCCCTTGCCAAGAGACTGGTGCAGGGCGTGGACGTGTGGATGAACAATCCTACGAGGCCGCAGGAGGCTTCGGGCACTTCAGGCGAGAAGGCGTCGATGAACGGTGTGATGCATTTCTCCGTGCTTGACGGCTGGTGGGTCGAGGGCTACAAGGAGGGCGCCGGATGGGCGCTTCCGCTTGAGAGCCAATATGATGACAACAACTATCAGAACGAGCTGGATGCGGCCACCATCTACACCACCATAGAGAACGAGATCGCTCCGCTGTATTATGATATCGATGCGAAGACGGGCAAGTCTGAAAGATGGCTGGGCTATATCAGGAACACCATCGCGCAGGTGGCCTGCAATTTCACGACCAACAGGATGCTGACCGACTATGTGGAGCAGTACTATGCTCCGCAGGCGGAGAGAGTGGGCCGTCTTGTCGCTGACAACTTCAAGGTGGCCAGAGAGATTGCCGCGTGGAAGAAAGTGGTCCGCAGGGAGTGGCCTAATATTGAGGTGCTCTCCTACACGCAGCCGGACTCTTCCTACACCCTTTCTCCTGACAATGTGTTCACGGCCGAAGTCGTGCTCAACATAGGCGGTCAGCTGAAGCCGGAAGATATCGGTGTGGAGATGCTCTTCGCCACAAGGGACAACAAGGGCGACCTCCATATCCAGGACCGGTGCGAATTCGATGTGGCCGAGGCCAAAGACGGAGTAGTCAAATATCGGACATCTCTGCTGCCGGAGCGCACGGGCATGTATCAGGTGGCGGCGAGGATGTATCCAAAGAATCCGCTGCTGCCTCACAGACAGGATTTCGGACTCGTAAGATGGTTGTAGCCACGGGATTTTTTGACGGTGTCCATCTGGGGCACCGTTTTGTTTTGGGTCAGCTGTCGGAAGCTGCCAGGCAGAGGGGGGATGAGGCTATGGTGGTGACATTCTGGCCCCATCCGCGCAATGTGCTGCAGAATGACGCGCGCGACTTCCGGCTGCTCACCTGCATGGAAGAGAAGAAAGCTTTGCTTGCTGATGCCGGCGTCAGCCGTGTCGAGGTCATCACTTTCACCAGGGATTTCAGCCGGCTCACGGCGGAGCAGTATATCCGGGAATATCTGATCGGCAGATTCTCGGCGAAAGCCATCCTCCTGGGATATGACAACAGGATAGGCTCCGACAGAAGCTCTCCGGAGCAGACGGCCGCTCTCGCCCGCAGTCTCGGCCTCGATGTGATTGTAGCTGAGAAATATCGTGATGCCGGGGGAGGCGCAATCAGCTCCACCAGGATCCGCGGCAGCCTTGCCGCCGGAGACGTGCAGGCCGCAAATGCGATGCTCGGATACGAATATCGTCTTCACGGGGTCGTCGTGGCCGGCAACAGGATAGGCCGGACACTCGGATTCCCCACGGCCAATATGCGTCTGTATGAGCCGCTGAAGATGGTGCCGGGAGGCGGAGTCTATCTTGTCCGTGTGGAGACTGTCGGGAGGAAGTTCCTCGGAATGTGCAATATAGGAGTGCGCCCCACCATCGGACAGGGAAATGCGCTGACCATCGAGACCAACATCTTCGGATTTGACGAAGATATCTACGGTCTGGATATCGACATCTCGTTCGTGGCGAAGATCCGGGACGAGAGACGTTTCTCCGGTCTGGATGCCCTTGCCGCCCAGCTCGGCCGGGACAAGGAGCGCTGCCTGTCGCACGGTGTGGAATGATTGCTCCCGTCATGCCCGGCACCTCAAGACATCTTTTCAATTACCGGAAAAATCCGTATTTTTACAAGAGTTATGACAGAGGCAGCCTTGGCTGCCGGGGTTAAGGCCCCTTTGTGCTGAAAATCTTCTCAGAGTATGGACGCATTGGACATATTATGGATTCTGATCGCCGCGGTCTTCATCGTGGGGCCGGAGTTCATCGGCAAGAAGCGGAGCAAGTCCGCATCCGGTGCCGGGAGGAAGCCGTATCGGCAGACTCCGCCGGACGGCGGGGAGTTTCCGCTGCCGTTCCCTCTTCCGGAAGTGTTCCCGGAAGAATCACCGGAGCTTGATGAGAAGCCGGCGTCCGAGCCTCTGACTCCTGTTCCGGAGGCGGCAGGACCGGTGTCAGAGGCCTTGGGGCGGACGCCTGTGGCCGCCTTTGAGCGGACGGTGCCGGCGGCTCCTGCCCAGGCTACTGCTTGGGCTCCGGTCAAAGCTTCAGTCAGGACTTCCGTTCAGGCTGGCGCAGCGCCGGACAGCCCTGCGGCAGGCAGGCTGAAGATTGACCCGAAGAAGATGATAATCTATTCCGCCTTGATGAAGCCCAAATTCGAGGATTGAATTCCGGATTGGATTGTCAGAAAAATGACTATATTTGCATAAAAGGGAGGGAACTTAGCGGTTGTCCTCTTTTTTTAACGTTTGCCCCGCTACGGAGCCGGAACAGGTGCCGACGGATGCGGCGGGGCGGAATTTGTTTTATTACCGGAAAGTC
>CAVECU010000041.1:0-11675 GCA_963614015.1 uncultured Eubacteriales bacterium | reverse complement strand
ATAGGTATTCATAGCGATTGGGTTTTTTGTGGAAATGACAAATATACGCCCGTTTTATAGTGCGGAATTTCGAGGGAAAAAAGTTCATATGTTAAACTAAATTATTCAAGATGAAGAGAACACTAGTTTTTTTCGCAATGTTGTTGTGTCTTCTCATCTCTTCTGTCGCCTATGCGCAGAATGTGACAGTATCCGGTGTGGTTGTGGATGCGTCTAATGATGAGCCGGTTCCGTTCGCTTCGATTCAGATCAAGGGAACGAACAAAGGAGGCAGTGCAGATGCTTTCGGAGCATACAGCATCTCCGTACCTGCCAATGGAGTGCTGATCTTCTCGGCAGTCGGATATACCGCTGCGGAAGTCAGCATAGATGGTAAAACGACCACTTACAATGTCTCTCTCAAGCAGGACAATACGCTTGAAGCCACGATTGTCGTAGGCTACGGCTCCGGCCAGAAGATAGGCAACATCGTGGGTTCCGTCAAGACGGTTTCCTCCGGGGAACTCGCGGAAAGGCCTTCCGCCAATGTGGGAGACGCCCTTCAGGGAAAGATCTCCGGTCTTCAGATATTCAACACCTCCGGAGAGCCTCAGAGCAGCGTCAACATCAAGCTCAGAGGTACATCTTCGCTGAATCTTGACACAGCACCGCTCTATATCCTGGACGGCGTGCCGGTAAGCTCCAGCGTATTCAACAGCCTCAACCCTCAGGACATCGAGAACATCTCCATCCTCAAGGATGCATCGTCCACGGCCATTTACGGATCCCGTGCCGCCAACGGCGTCATCTACATCTCCACCAAGAGAGGCAAGAAGGGTGACAAGCCGAGCATCTCGCTCAGGGCGCAATATGGAGTCTCCATGCTCACGAACTACAATATGGACATGATGAATTCCGAGCAGCTCTTCCAGTTCGAGGAGCTCTGCCAGCCGTCGCTCAAGACCGATGCGGCATATCAGGCGCGCAAGGCGTTCGTGCTCGGAAACGGCATCAACTTCGACTGGACCGACTATCTCTATGACAACGCCGCTCCGCTGATGCAGGCCGACGCTTCGATGAGGGGCGCGACGGAGAACACCAACTACTACGTGTCTCTCGGCTATTACTCGGAGGAGGGTACGTCGAAGGCCAATTCCAGCGTGGACAGGTTCACGTTCAGGACCAATGTCGACACCCAGATCACGAAATGGCTGAAATTCGGGGCGAATGCCGCATTGACATTTTCCAAATACAAGACCATCGTCACCGGATGGTACACCCAGTCGCCTATTCTCCAGGCTGTGACGGGTCTTCCGTATTACACCCCTTATGAGCTGACTACCAACCCTGACGGAACCGTGTCAAAGGGCGATGTCCTCTGGGTGTATCCGTTCCAGGGCCAGATGATAGACCTCAACACCTATTACAAGTACAACACGAATGACCGGCAGCAGGCCTCCCTCATGGGACAGACCTATTTCCAGTTCACTCCGGTAGCCGGGCTTACGATCCGCGCCGCACAGGCCGTGGACGCGTTTGACTATACGAATGAGGCTATAAATATGCCGTCATATTACCCATATACCTACAGAGGCCGCAACTCGCAGGCGTTCCAGAGATACTATCAGCTCTCGAGCACCAATACGGCCGAGTACAAGACGGATATTCAGAAGACCCATTTCTTCACGGTGCTGCTCGGCCACGAGTCCATATACAAGGCTCAGAAGACATTCAGCGCCAGCGGAACAGGGCTGACGGACGACCGTCTCACGGCATTCAGCTCCACTACGACCGTCAGCTCCCACAGCGGCAACAAGATAGAGTCCGCACTGAACTCTTTCTTCGCCAATCTCAACTACAGCTATACGGACAGGTACTATGTGGATGCTTCCGTGCGTACTGACGGCGCGTCGGTCTTCGGCGAGAACCACAAGTATGCCACATTCTACTCCATCGGAGGGATGTGGAAGATAAAGAACGAGTCTTTCCTGAAAAACGTAAGTTGGGTGGATGACCTCAACCTCAATGTCAGCTACGGTACTACCGGAAACTCCGGTCTGGACAGTTGGTACACGGCTCTCGGACTTGTGGGCACAGGCCCTAAATACAATGGCGAAGCCGGATGGGCCCTCTCGCAGGTACCTAACGCCGACCTCACTTGGGAGACAGTGGGCACATTCAACGTGTCCACGAAGGGACGTATCTTCGACAGATTCGATTTCGACATCGAATTCTACAGAAGAATGTCCAAGAATCTTCTCATGGAGATGCCTTTCTCCGGAACGACAGGCCACTCCAGCGGATGGGGCAACATCGCCCGGATGTCCAACACCGGTGTGGATGTGGAACTCGGGGTGGACATTATCCATTCGAAGAATGTATATTGGGGCATAACCGCCAATTTCAACTACAACCTCAACCGCATCGAGAAACTCTATCAGGGTCTTGACGAGCTCGCGTTCCCGGATTACGGTCTCAAATATCAGGTGGGCAAGTCCTCATCTCTCATTTATACCCAGCTGCGCGCAGGCGTGGATCCGGAAGACGGACTCCCGATGTGGTATGACCTGAACGGCAACAAGACCAAGAACTACTCCGACAACATCATGCAGTTCTGGGAGGGTCACGACACGGTATCCCCATGGTCCGGAGGTTTCTCTACCAATTTCTCCTGGAAAGGTCTGGGCATCAATGCCGACTTCTCCTGGATCGGAGACCGATATATCTTCCTCAACGAACGTTATTACACGATGAATCCTGCCAACCAGCTGTTCAATTCCAATTTCGAGACGAAGATGCTGGACATCTGGACTACTCCGGGACAGGTCACTGACATCCCTAAATACGGGACGCAGTTCTACTTCGACACTACAGTCTACTCCAATGCGTCGTTCCTCAGGCTCAAGAACCTGTCATTCTCCTATTCGTTCCCTAAGAAACTTGTGCAGAAGACCAAGGTGCTGAACGGCATAAAAGTCTATGCTACGGGAAGAAACCTGCTCACGTTCACCAAATTTGCAGGCTATGACCCGGAAGTGGGCTATTCCAACGCCACACAGGGCATGTATCCTAACTCCCGTCAGATCGTATTCGGGGCGGAACTGGTATTCTAAGAGGATAATGATTTAAATTTTGAGAGTATGAAATTACTGAACAGAATAACGATATCTGCCATAACGTTGATCAGCGCCGTTTCCTGCAACTTGACCTACTATCCAGATACGGCCATCAACACGGAAGATGCGATGGAAAGCGTTGCCGACTGCAAGGCTTTCAGAACCGGACTCTATTCCGGAATGAAATATATTTTCACCGGGGCCTATGTCTATGCTCCCGAGTTGCAGACTGACCTCTATCACGCGGTGCGCAATTTCGGAAACTTCTCCGGTGACTGGTACACATACAGCGTGACCGCCAACGCATCGGAGGCGAACTCTGTATGGTTCGGGGTTTACAGCTATATCGCCAATGCCAATTTCCTCATCTCCGGCACGCAGAAGCTCCTTGCTTCCGGTACGCTCAGCGCCGATGACACGAAGACTGTGGAACAGTACTATGGCGAAGCCTGCTACATCAGGGCTCATATGTACTATCTGCTTACGCTCTATTTCTGCAAAGATTATGAGCCTGAAACGGCGGCCACGGAATATGGCGTGCCGGTGGTGACCGAGTATGCTCCGACATTCGATTCCAAGAAATATCCGTCCAGAGGAACGCTCGCGGCGACTTATGAGCAGATTTCCGCCGACCTTGCGGAGGCTGCCAAGTACGTCACTGCGGCCGGTTCGGTGGGTTCGGCGTATGTCACCGAAGATGTCGTGAAAGCTCTCGCGGCGAGAGTCGCCCTCACGACGCACGACTACGACACGGCTCTGCTCAACGCCAAGAGTCTCATCGACGGCGGGAAGTATGAGCTGGAGACGTCAGCCGACAAATATGCGTCCGCCTGGGTCAACGACGACCTCAAGGAGACCATCTGGCAGGCTGCCATGACCGGTCAGGACGATACCGGAAATTCGATGTCTTATTTCATCTACAACACTTCCGGCAAGAAAGGGGCCGACAATCCCCAGTATATTCCGGAGAAGTGGGTTCTGGACCTGTACGACAAGGCTAACGACATCCGCTACGGCGCATATTTCGACACCCGCAGCGTGGTATCTCCAGTGACCGGGACTATGACCCTGCTGGTGAAGTATCCCGGCAACCCGAAGCTGTACAGCTCCGTCACCAACTACTGCAACAAGCCTAAGATTTTCCGCATCTCCGAGATGTATCTCATTGCGGCCGAGGCTGCTGCGCAGAAAGGCGGGCAGGACAACGTTGCATCTTACTATCTGAATCAGCTCCGCTCGAAGAGAATCCAGGGATGGAGCACGGTCAACTATACCGGCGTCACTCTGATGTCCGAGATCCGCGACGAGAGAGTCCGCGAGCTGTTCGGCGAGGGCTGCCGTCTGTGGGATCTCAAGAGATGGCATATCGGATTCACCCGAGACAGCGGACAGGACGCTTCTCTGGTGCAGCCGGGCTACAATTTCACGAAATCCGCCGATGATCCGGAGTTCCTGTGGCCTATACCGACAGCCGAGATTCAGGCCAACAGCAAGATTGAACATGAACAGAATGAGGCTTATAAATAATAACCTTAAGAATCGGATAAGATGAACCATATCAGAAAATATATGATGACCGTGGCCTGCGCAGCCGCTATGCTTCCTTCTTTCACGGCTTGTGACAAGGAAGCGGAGGGTGCGGGAGATGCCAAGATCGGTTTTGAAAAGACTTCCTACACGTTCAAGGAGAGTGCGGGCATTGTGAAAGTCAAAGTCTCCGTGACCGGGGAGCCGAAGAAATACCCCGTCACTTTCGACGTGACCGCAAAGTCAGTCGAGGGCGACACCCTCTCCACGCTGCTCAAGTTCACCCAGTCCGAGGGGCTGAAGTATGTAGGCAACGAGGATGCTCCGGCTTATGTGGAGTTCACTCTGGTGGACAATGAGGTGATCAATGACACCAAGCACGTGGAGCTGACCATCACCAATGTGTCCGGCGCCGAGCTTGTGGCTGACAATGCCGTGACCGTCATCAATATAGCCGACAATGACAACAACCCGTACGACCGCCTCATGGGCAATTGGAAATTCTCCGGCACGAGTATATCCAATGGCAAGACATCCTCGTTCAGCGTGAATATCAGCGGCGGCTTCACCGAGAAGGAGCAGGAGGCGAATGCGAACAAGGTGCTCGTATGCTGGGGGTGGGAAAATCTTCAGCATGACTATACCGACGACGGATTTGATCCCGGTCACTTCGCCGCATGGTATATCGACTATGATGAGGATACGGAGAAACTGTCAGTCGAGGTGGGAACCAAGATGGTGGACTATGGGCTACTCGACTTTAGTCCTTCGGTACCCGGCTCGAAATTCGCCCTGTATTCCGCTTCCTTGGTAAACAATGCTTTCTCAGTCGAGCAGTCAATTCCGGCGACATTCTCCGAGGACTTCAACACCATCACGTTCAATCCTGACTATGGATTCGGTGCGCTCATCTATGCTGACGGAGACTGGAGCAAATACTACTATTCCGCTTATTACGATATCGTTCTGACACGTGTGCAGTAGTGGAACCGTTAAATTTTGACAGTATGAAAATGAATAACATAAAGTTTGCAGCCCTGATTCTCGCCCTTGCGGGCGGAATCTCCGCTTGCGCCGACAAAGAAGAATACGGCAAAGACAACGTCGGCAAGACACGTCCGACGGTAGAGCTCGAGCAGGTCTCCGTGGAAGATCACAGCGTATCGTTCAAGCTGACGGCATCTGACGAAAGCGCCATCTTCGCCTATGCAGTCTATACCGGGGAGGCTACGGCCCCTACCGCATACGAGATAGTATGCGGCGAGGCGAGCGGAGCTGACGGTTCCGAGTCGTTCGATGTCAAGACCGGTGGAAACACTCAGACCATCACTCTGGATGCGCTTGACGCTCTGACGGATGTCACGGTCTATGCTTCGGCGATAAGCGCCACCGGCTTTCTGAGCGAGGTCAAGACTCTCTTGATCTCCACACCTGATACAGAAGCGCCGGAGCTCACGGGCGTGGATCACAGCGGCTCCACCGTCACGCTCACGTACAGTGAGGACATCGAGCTCGGCTCCGGCACGGCGACCTGCCGCAACATCAAATGGGGAACGGTAGCGGAGACCGACCCTGTCGCCATCTCCGAAGACAACATCACCATAAGCGGCAATGTAGCCACCATCGTATGCCCTAAACCGGGAGCCGGCGCAGGCTACATCGTCAGCTACACTGAAGGCCTGTTCCAGGATGCTTCCGGCAACAAGGTGGCCGCTGTCACGTCCGGATACAGCTCCCAAGCTCAGGACTACGTGGGTATCGGATGGGATGACGAGAATGAAGCGTTCGCTCTCAAGGCTTCGGGCTTCGAAGAGTTCGACCTCGAGAAGGATTACGGCGCAGCGGGCGCAACCATCACGTATGTCTCCGACATCGATCTGTATGACAACGGACAGGACCGCGCCGTAGTCATCCTGTATGATGAGGTGAACGGAATTAGCCGCGAGTATGCCGAGTACAGCATCGGTGAAGACAAGAGGTCTGTCACATTCGTGCTTCCTCGTGCGCCTAAAGCGTTCTTCGATGTCGAAATTGCCGCAGGGGCATTCTATGACGAATATGGCAACGAGAATGCGGACTACTCGCCGGAGGATCTCGGCTACTACCATTTCCCTGTGAACATCTCTTCTGACGTGTTCAGCGTGAATTATACGAATCCGTCCAGCGGTGAGGCCGGAGAGCCTTTCGCCCTCACAGTGCAGTATTTTGACGCCAAGTATGTGGTAGCCTTTGCAAACTGGTTCAACATCGAGGATAAGGGATATGCGCTTCCATATCTTCTCGGCACCGTGGATTATGATACAAGAACCATCACTTTCAACGGTCTGATGCTGAATCCGAAGACTTACGAGATCTATTCGGGATCAGCATTCGGGATCAGCTTCTACTACTGGGACGAGGAGGGGACGCAGATCGCAAAATTCCTCGGCGGCGGGTATGGCTCCGCTCCTATCACCGTCACATTCGATGAAAACGGTGATCTTCAGACGATCAGCCAGTGCGGATGGTATGTCCTTGACGCGGCGACCGGAAAGGGGCTCGGCTATGGTGCTGTGCTTTCCTCGGGGACTCTGTCAAAGGTTGAGCCCACCGACGGGGCTTCCATCCGGACTGCCAGAAGCATCGCCGCCGGAAATGCGGCGACCGGTTCGGGCCGGATCCTGGGTTACAAGAGCTTGGAGAGTGCTGAATAGTATTGTAAAGAACAGCATCAATTTATAAATTTGTCAGACGGGGTATGTCACCGGGCCGGAAAGACCTATGGCATATCTCGTCTTGTTGCCATATAAACACTTCGAAGTATGAATGTCATGAAGTCGGCAGCGGCGCTGTGCGCCCTTGCGCTATGTCTTGTCTCCTGCGAGAAGGAGTTCATCCTGTCTGTGGAGAATGCGGATGTCGTTTTTTCCTCCGGGAGCGTGAAGCAGCAGCTGAATGTGGAATCCAACGGGCGCTGGTCCATCGGCGACGGCCCCGACTGGGTCACGTTCTCGCCGGCTTCGGGAAGCGGAGACGAGACTGTGGAAGTGCTGCTCGACGAGAGTCTCAAAGGACTGAATCTGAGCGGGACAGCCATCTTGTCCGGCGGAGACAAAGAAATCACGGTCACGATCGTGCAGAAGGGGTCGGATTTCATCGTGACTCCTGAAGCTGTCGAGTTCGACGAGGACGGGACGCCCGTCACTCTGACCGTGCTTTCAGCTACGGACTGGACGCTCAGCATTCCTTCATCCGTCTCCTGGCTGAGTGCCGACAAGGTGCGCGGAGACAGGGGAAGCGCGACCGTCACTCTGACGCCGGCACCGATAACTGACAGGACCCCGCGCCAGGTCGACTTCGTGACCATCGACTACGGCAAGTCATTTTCGATGATAGCCGTATCCCAGCAGCTGCCCAATCAGCCTCCGACAGCTCCTGTCCTGCTCACTCCGGCGGATGCGGACGCTGATGTGGCGATCAATGCCGGCTTCACTTGGGAGGCCTCGACTGACCCCGATGGAGACGAGATTTCCTACTCTCTGATGATTTCGAAAGACGGAGGACAGAGCTGGAGCAGCACGCAGCACGACAAATCGTACGGGAAGCCGGCTCAGTTCCTGGATGTCAACACTGACTACAAATGGAAGGTCGTGGCGAAAGACTCGTTCGAGGCCACATCGGAGAGTGAAGTGCGCAGCTTCCACACCAACGAATCGGGCGCTTATCCCGACGGGCAGATAACTCTGATCCAGGCCGAGAGCGCAGGGGCTCCGAAGGCTATACCTCTCGTGTTCCTCGGAGACGGATTCATCGCCGAGGACTATGCCTATGGCGGAGCGTTCGACAATGCCGTGGAGACGGCCGTGGAGGCGTTCTTCTCTCTGGAGCCGTTCAAGACATATCGCAATTACTTCAGGATCAGCACTGTCGCCGTCTATTCGCAAGAGCGTGGAGCCACCGTGCTGAATGCGATGTCCAACCAGCCTGTCCAGAGTCACAATACGGCGTTCAATGCCACTCTCGAGGGCGGCAGCAGCACCGGGACATCCTGTGACTATGAGAAGGTGTTGAGCACAGCCGCCAAAGTGGACGGTGTCGCCGCCCAGCTCCGCAACACGACAGTGATTCTGCTGATCAACATCGACGCCTATGCAGGGACTTGCCTGATGTATTCCGACGGACGCTCCGTGTCGATGTGCCCGATGGGCAAGAGTTCGTTCACAAATGTGGTGATGCACGAGGCCGGCGGGCACGGATTCGGCAGGCTTCTGGACGAATATCGCTATCACAACGAGTCTCTGCCAGCGGAAAGACGCAGCAGCATCACGTATTGGCGTTCGCAGGACGCGTACTATGGCTACAACATAAGCCTGACTGGCGATCGCGACGCCGTGCACTGGAAGCAGTATTTCACGATGACCGGATATGACGCCGTGGATCTGTACGAGGGCGGATGCCTGTATTACAAGGATGTATGGCGGCCGGAGAAGATCAGCTGCATGGAGGACAACAGACCGTATTACAACGCTCCTTCACGAGAAGCCATCGTCCGCAGGATCTATAGGGCTTCAGGCAAGACGTTCAGCATGAGCGAGTTCGTGGCTGGCGACAAGGTGAAGACCGATCCTTCGACCAGAGCTGATTTCAGTCCTGTAGGATTCGTGCCGCTCGCACCTCCGATACTCATAGATGTCACTGCCGACACCGGGGAATAGCCGGCACGCCGGCAGTGTGTCCTGCTGCTTTCCGTGACGCGTAATCCAAAATTTACGCCATTTCTTGGAGTCACAGTCCCGAATTTACGCCATTTTCGGTAGTGGCAGTCCAAAATTTACGCCATTTCTTGGAATATCGGGATTTTGCCGTATCTTTGCGGCAAACCGGTGCAGCGCATGGCCAAGGCAAGACAGATATTTTCCGAGATAAGCCGTCTGAAGGATTCCGGGCAGGGCCGTATATTGGTCCTCGCCGGAGCCAGGCAGGTCGGCAAGACATCCATTGTCAAAGCGAAGATGGAGGACTACAGGTATATCTCCATCGAGGATCCCGTGATGCGGAGCAGCTATACGGCTCTTACGGCAGACCAGTGGCACGCCCTGTATCCCAAGGCGGCGCTGGACGAGATCCAGAAGGAGCCTATTCTGATAGAGAGCATCAAGTCGGCATATGACCAGTATGACGACACCCGCTATGTCCTGCTCGGCTCAAGTCAGCTGCTTCTGCTCAGCAAAGTCAAGGAGAGTCTTGCGGGGAGATGCAGCATTCTGGACATCTATCCTCTGACGCTGCCCGAGCTGCGGACGTCCGGATGGGATGATACGACGGAGCCGAGCCTGTGGCAGCGGATGCTTCTCGGTGCGGTGGCCGAGGATGTCTTATTGCCGTCGTTCCTTGTTGACCCGGCGCATACGTCCAAGAGTATCGCGTGGGCGCATCTGCTGAAGTTCGGAGGATATCCGGCTCTTGTGGACGAGGCCATGACGGAGGATGACAGATACTTCTGGCTCGCCAACTATGTCCGGACCTATCTTGAGAGAGATGTGAGGGATCTTGCTTCTTTCCGTGATCTGGAGCCGTTCGTGCGGCTTCAGCGGGAGGTCGCCGCTCTCACAGGGCAGCTTCTCAACGCGTCATCGGTAGCCAACAGCTTGAGACTGAGCTCGAAGACCGTGCAGAGGTATGTCTCCTATCTCGACCTGAGCTATCAGACCATACGTCTTCCGGCGTGGAGCCGCAATCTCGAGAAGCGACTCTCCAAGGCTCCGAAGCTGCATTTCATGGATTTCGGAGTCCAGCAGGCCATCCTCGGCAAGAGGGGCGGGATGACGGGGCACGAGTTCGAGAGCCTGCTCGTGTCGGAGCTCTTCAAGCAGGCGAAGAACGTGCTTGCTCCGGTGGCATTCTATCATTTGAGGACTCAGGACGGCAGGGAGGTGGATCTTGTGGTCGAGACGGCGGACGGATATTACGCTTTCGAGATGAAGATGTCCGACAATGTCGGCGAGTCCGATGCCCGGCATCTCAGGAAGTTGGGAGACCTTCTCGACAAGCCGGTGAAGGGCGCTTTCATATTGTCAAACGACCCTCAGACCAAGACGTTCCAGGACGGCATAAGAGCTGTCAGCGCCCCGATGTTCCTCGGGTAAGCATCATCGCGGGAAGGCGACCTCAAAGAATTGCAGCTCGCTCTCGGCATGCCCGCCGAAGCGCCTTTTGGGAAACATTAAAAACTTAACAAAAAAGTAAAGTTTTTCTTGGGAGCTCAAAAAGATGTCGTATCTTTGAACTCTCAAGAAAAGAATTGTATGGGAAAGCTCGAACTTGTTGTAGAAAGCGATAATGTCAGCATTACTCGCCAAAATATGATGGTGAGACACAGACAGAGTTCGAGAAGTTCATGTCCGATAACGGAGCTCTTGATCATCCGCAATTAAAGAAAGATTTTGATGCCATCATTGCAATTATCAAGAAAATGATTGACGATTGCGGAGCTCGTGAGAATCTTTTCCGGTTGGAAGGTAAAAATATCAAAGCCATTCCTCTTTGTATTGAACAAAGGCGAGGGAGAGGAGTCGGGACACTTCGTCTGTACTGCATCAGAATTTCAGGGAAAATACTTGTCATCGGTAATGGAGGCATAAAGAAAGTTCGGAAATATGAAGATGATCCTGTTTTGATGGACATAGTTGAGAAATTGCGCAGTATCGAACATCAAATATTCATCGAAGCTCGGAAAGCTAATATCGATTATGATGACTATCAGAAAGTTAAAACAATCATAGAGACTATCACCATATAAGTTTATTATGAAAAAGAACTCTTTGTTTGATAAATGTGTTGCCAATGTGGCTCCGGAGGTGATGGAGGAGGTCAGCCTTAACGTTGACATCGCAAACCGCATTTATGACCTTCTTAAGAAGAAAAATATAACTCAGCGTGAGTTCGCCGCACGGATGGGGAAGCGAGAATCGGAGATCTCCAGATGGCTTACCGGATTTCATGGATTCACGACTACAACACTTGCAAAAATTGCTGCGGTACTTGGTGAACCTGTGGTAGTGGTCAAGACTGCGA
>CAVECU010000040.1:0-11735 GCA_963614015.1 uncultured Eubacteriales bacterium | reverse complement strand
ACGGCACTGCGGCAGACGAGGTCGCCGCAGCGGTGAAAGCGGGTGATGTCATCAAGCTCAAAGCCGAAATGGACATCGAGGGAGTCGGCAAGAAGCCGATTCTCGTGCAGAATTCCACGATGTGGCATTATGTCACGGACGGGAAGAACACTCTGTCCACCGTCCCTACTACTCATGATTTCCGCACGAAGAGTGACCCTATGACATTTGTCTGCGTGGACAAGAGCCTCACGAAGGTGATGATCGTTGAGATTGACGGCCGCACGACTGTTTCGACGGGTGTGACAGCAGCCGAGGTGACGGAAATCGCCCTGCGTCTCGGGGCTTGGAACTCCACCCGTTTCGACGGAGGCGGATCTTCCGCCATGTGGGCCAAGAAAGACGGAGTCTCAGCACTCGTTTCCAGCCCAAGCGACTCCGGCGGTGAGCGCAGCTGTATGAATTACATTTATATACGACAGAAATAAGACATCAGTATGAGACCATACACAAGAATATTTGAAAGTTTGAAACCGGTATCTGCGGCGGTGTCGATGCTGGCGGCGGCGCTGATGCTGTTCTCCTGCAGCGGATATGACTCCGCAGATGTGGAAGACGGCATATCCGGTCTGGAAAAGGACCTTGCCGTGCTTGAGCACAAGGCCGACAGCCTGTCGGGAGAGCTTGCCAAGGTTTCGGAATTCCTCAGCAGCAACTTCATCTCGCGCGTCGGGACGGATGATGCCGGGAATTATGTGATAACATATCAGGACAAGGGCGGCGAGAAGAAGACCCTCACCCTCGCCAAGGCCTCGTCAGTCTCCACAGCCGCAATGCTCGGCACTGCGGAAGAAGACGGCATACTCTACTGGAGATATACTCCGGACAACGGCGTCACCTGGGAATGGGTCACGGACAAGGACGGGAACAAGATGCCTGTAGCCGTTTCGGCTCCTGTCATCGGTATCGACAACGACGGCTTCTGGACTGTAGGCGGCGTGAGCACCGGAGTCCTTGCAAGCGATATGACATCCGCTCTGATCCGGAGCGTCGAGGCGGATGCCGAGTCCGGGCTGGTCGTCTTCACCCTTACGGATGGAAGCTCATTCTCCGTGACATACAGCGAGGCGCTTTCCATTACATTCTCAACGCCTTCGTTCATTGCGATTGAAGATTATGACTCTCAGGCGACCATAGGCTATACCATAGGCGGAGCGCTTGCGGAAGACGCGGCCGTGGATTATCTGACGGCTTACAATGTGAATGTGGATGTTTCGGAACCGCTCGGGACCATCACCGTGTCGATGAAAGAGGGCACGGAAGAAGGCAATGTCGTGATCATGGCTTCCGCCGGAGACGAGGTTGTCTACAAGCCGCTGTTCTTCACATACGGGAAGACTCAGATCGAGTTCCAGGACTATATCAAGAACAATGAGCTCATCACTCCGCTCGGGGAGCCTGTGATCAATCTGACCGGGGATATGACCCCTTTCACTGTCAGGATTTCGCACAATATCGATATCGAGGCTTCCGTGGGCGACGAATGTGCGTCATGGCTCAAGCGCAACGACACCAGAGCCCTTGAGACATCGGAACTCGGCTTCGTGGCGGAATATTACGAGAGCAGCTCCAATACGGCGCGCGAAGGACGTATCATATTGAAGAACAGTCTCTATGATGTCTCCACTTCCATCCTTGTCAAGCAGACTCCGATAGTGAAAGGCGGCGGCTCGGGTGACCAGGAAGAGGAGAAAGGCATCTCCGATGTGAGCACATTCATGGAATTTGTGCGCAGCGTCAATGCCGGAGCTTCGACATCCCGCTGGGAAAATACCGACGGGGAAGTATGCCTCCTTGCCGACATAGACCTTTCCGGAGTGGAGTGGACCCCTGTCGGAAGTGCGACAGCCGAGTCTAACGGAGTTCCGTCCTACTCTTTCTCAAATGCGTTTGTCGGCAAATTCAACGGCAAGGGCCACAGCATCACAGGCATCAGCTGGACTTGCGACATATCCAAGACAGGCGTGTACGGCCTCTTCGGGGCAGCCTCCGGGGCGACGATCTGCAATCTTACGGTAGGCGCCGACGGTGACGCCATCACCGTGACCGGGACTCCGGACATGACACCTGCCATCGCCGGCGTGGTCGGATATGCGGAAGGTGTCACCATCACCAATGTCACCAACAATGTGGACATCATCTATGAGGCCGAGTGCCCGCAGTCGCTGCCTGCAAGTCTTGCCGGCATCGTGGGATGCGGCAAGAATCTCACGATCGGCGGCAAGACCCGGGATGAGGGCGTGACGAACAACGGCGATATCCTCGTGACGGCCAAGGTGGCAAACGCCCAGGCCGGCGGTACCGGACTCCAGGTGGCCGGAATAACCGCTTATGTGCTGACGGGCAGCGGATGCCAGTTTACATTCTGCACCAACAACGGTCATCTCACCGGACCTAACGGCCGCAGCGGCGGCATCATCTCATCCATTTACGGGACATCTGTCAACAAAGTGGACATCACCAAGTGCGTCAACGCCGGTCTTATCGAGGACAACTATCTTGACTACGACGGATACACCAATGCCAAGCGTATGGGCGGAATCCTCGGAGGATCCGAGGCCAAGGAGGTCACGATATCATCTTGCACCAACAGCGGAAACGTATTCTCCCATACCGGCTGCCGCAGCGGCGGATTCGTGGGCCATTTCAAGGCCGGAGTGATCGCCGGATGCTCCAATACGGGTATCATCCTCAGCCACATCACCCCGCAGAATGAGGATCACAGCGGCGGAGACGGCCCTGGCTGGGCTGCGGGATATTGCAATATCAAGATCACCGGTTGCACCAGAGGCGGAAAGGTAGGCGAATGGGCTACGTATAAGGACAATCCGGCAGGTGCTCCTGACGCTACGGTCTACAATGCGTACGGCTATAAGAATTCGGAGTATTTCAATGCTTCAGACAATCAATAACACCAATGAGATGATGAAAAGATTCATATATATATCAATGCTCGTCCTGCCGCTTGCGTTCGCGCTGAACGGATGCAGTTTCGATGACAGCGATCTTCAGGACCGGCTTGACGTGGTACAGGAGAGGATAGACGCGCTGCAGGGCAAGATCGCCGAGGCCAATGCGCAGATCGGGACGCTGTCTCTTCTGACCTCCGGCAATGTCGTGACATCCGTCGGAGAGAACAGCGACGGAAGTTACGTGCTGACTTATCTTGACGCCTCCGGAAGCGAAAAGACAATGGTGGCGGCCGCAACGGCACAGCTTATCAATGTCCCTGTGATAGGAGTGCGCAAAGACGACAACGGCTTGTATTACTGGACGGTGACGACCGGTGACGAGACACGGGACCTTACCGTAGGCGGAAGTGCCGTGCCCGTGGCCGGCAAGACTCCTGTAGTCTCTGTGGACGCGCAGGGATATTGGACTGTCGATGGAGTCAGGATACTGGACGCTTCAGGCAGCCCGATAGAGGCGGCTGATGGAAGCGAGGCCATAATCAAGGAGATAGGCAAGGATGCCGACGGCAATCTCGCAATCACGCTCGGCAACGGGACCCGTGTGACGATACCGGTGCAGAACTCCTTGAATCTCAAGCTTTCTTCTTCAGTGAAGATCACCGTGGCCAATACTGACGCCGCCCAGACCATAGGTTATGAACTGAGCGGAAGCAGCGCGGAGAGCGCGATCGTAGCCATAGCCCATGCTGACGGCATCAAAGCCGACCTGGACAAGGACGCGAAGGAGATCACGGTGTCTTTCGGCAGTGATTTCATTTCGGGGTGCCTTGTCGTGATGGCGACCGACCTGGACAAGGTGACTGTGCTCCGTCCGGTGTTCTTCGACAAAGCGGATGAAACGGAGCTTCATATACGTACTTCCGCCGACCTTGTGGCGTTCGCTTCCAGAGTCAATGCTCAGGACGGTGCGGAGAATATGGAAGTGTATCTTGAGAATGACATCGATATGTCCGGAGTCTCCGGATGGACTCCGATAGGAAACGGCACGTTCTCCGGAACGGCAGTGGCGGGAGCCTCGTTCAAGGGCAAGTTCTACGGACAGAGCCACCAGATCACCAATCTCGTGATGAATGTTCCTTCCGATGCCGTCAGCGGTACCGTATGCGGATTGTTCGGCGTGCTCTATGGCGCTGAAGTCCAGGATGTCACGGTTGGCGCGGGATCCTCTGTCACATCTTCTTCCTCTGCCCTCGTATGCGCCGGAGGCGTGGCCGGGGCCGTGGTGAACTCCACCGTGTCCAAGTGCTCAAGTTATGCGTCTTTCGACATATCGGGAGGCAAGGACAATATCAGCCAGAGATTCGGCGGTATCGCCGGCTCCGTATATTCCGATGGCGAGGCCGCCGCAAGGCTTGAATCCTGCCAGAATTTCGGGAAGTTCAAGTCCGTGAATAATGTCAATACCAAGAACGGTGCTACGGCGTTCTCAGAAGGCGGTGTCGCAGGGTTTGTGGAGTCCGCATCGACAGATCTCCGCTCTATAGTCTATGCTTGCAGCAACTATGGCGAGATGAACGTGCAGGCGTCCCGCAATGCCGGAGTCGTGGCCACTCTGAACAAGAATGCCACAGTAGAGGAATGTTCCAACTTCGGCGCGATCACCAACACCGATGTCAAGGCGTCCAATTCGCGCAGCGCCGGCATCGTGTCGGCGATGGGCAGCAAGACGTCCGTTCTCAATTGTGTGAACAAGGGGGACATCACGTTCGCGGTCAATGGGGATACGTCCCACGGCTATGCGGCAGGTATCGTGGGCCAGACCAATGACAACTCCAATGTAGTCAGCGGCTGCACGAACTTGGGTGCGATCCGTTCGGACATCATCAATGCCGCTGATGCGGCAAAGCGGTTCATCGCAGTCATTGTGGGCAATACGAACAACAAGACCTGCACTATCACCGGCAACAAGGTGGGCGGCAAGATCGGTCCTTATTCGGATGAGTCCGCTGTGGTGACTATCACCGCCGACAACTACAGCTCTTACATCTGGTTCACTCCGAAGACGGCCCCTGCCAAGACCGACGGCAATGTCTTCGCCGGCAACTGAGGCTTGAATTGATGATATTAAGGGGGAGACTGAGGAGTCCGACGGACTTTTCAGTCTCCCTTTCTTTTATGTCAGCTCGCTGCCTGCCTGAGTTCCACACCACAAAAAAAGAGGATGACCTTTTTTGGTCATCCTCTTGGTGGAGGTAGACGGAGTCGAACCGACGACCCTCTGCTTGCAAAGCAGATGCTCTAGCCAACTGAGCTATACCCCCATTGCGCTTGCAAATATAGATGCTTTTCCATAATTTTACAAATCCTGCGGGCGTTTTTGGAAAGAAAATTGACATCCGCCGCCAGAAACCGCATGAAGAACCGGTTCAGAACGACGTTTAATTTTCAGAAAATACATATGCAACAGAATGATTTGACTGCCGTGGTCCGTGCTGACAATCTGGTGCTGCGCAAGGCCGTGCCGTCAGATGCGCCGCTCATAGCCAAGACCATAATGATGGGGATGGGCTATGAACTCGGCGCCGGAGGAGTGCCGGAAGGACGATGCGAGCTTGGAGAAACGGGGAGAGTCCTCGGAGCAATCGCCGACGTGGCGGCCATGGAGGACACCATATACAGCTACAGAAATGCCTGCATCGCATCTTTCGGAAGCGTAAGCGCCGGCTGTCTGGTGTCGTACGACGGAGGGGAATACGCAGAGAAAAGCCGTCATACTTTCGCATTGATCTCGAAAAGTCTCGGTGTGGAAGAACTCCGGCCGGGGACGGAGACCAAGGCTGGGGAGTACTATCTGGATTCACTTGCAGTCCTGCCCGAGTTCAGAGGCCGCTCCCTCGGCGGAATATTGATAGGCAATGCCCTTGAGGTGGCACAGGGCCTAGGGTTTGACCTCGCGTCTCTGATTGTGGACAAGGCCAAGCCTCATCTTCACCGGCTATATTCCAGGCTGGGCTTCCGCTTTGACGGAGAAGTGGATTTCTTCGGGGAGCCGTATTACCGTATGGTGCAGGATTTGTAAGATGTAAAACGTTGATAAATAATAAGATATGAAAATCAAAAACATCACGTCGCTATTTGCGTTGTCGAGCGTGCTGAGCCTTTCCTGCACATCTGGAAATGTGACTCCTGCCATACCTGAAGACAAGGCGATAGAGAGGAAAGTATCCGAGGTGCTTTCCAAGATGACTCTTGAAGACAAGATAGGTCAGATGGTGCAGCTTACGGCCGAGACCTTCACCACAGGCGGCGTAGTGGACACCGCCAAGCTCCGGAAGATCGTGAGGGAGTACCGCATAGGCTCGTTCCTCAATACGTTCGGCGGCTACAGCCAGTCGCGGACGTTCACGGCGGAGCAGGTGAAGCTCGTCCAGGACATCACGATGGAGGAGTCAGGGATTCCTATGGTCTATGGACTTGATATGATCCACGGGGCGTCGTATCTCTCGGATGCCACATTCTATCCGCAGGAAGTGAATCTTGCCGCCACATTTGACAGGAGCTATGCTTCGAATATGGGCAAGGTCATCGCCTACGAGACCCGCGCAGCGATGGTTCCGTGGGTGTTCTCGCCGGTCATGGACTTGAGCCGCAATCCTTGCTGGCCGCGAGTGTGGGAGAGCTGGGGAGAGGATCCTTTTGTGCAGTCTGAAATGGCTGTAGCCGAGACTGTCGGAGCCCAGGGTGAGAATCCCAACGATATCGATCTTGACCATGTGGCTGTCAGCATCAAGCACTATCTTGCTTACGGGGCGGCCGCATCCGGACAGGACAGGACGCCGGCCTATGTCTCTCCGTGCGATTTGAGGGAGAAGTATTTCCGTCCGTTCAAGGAATGCATCGGGGCCGGAGCTCTGACACTTATGGTCAACTCCGCATCCATCAACGGGGTGCCTGTGCATTCCAGCCGCGAATACCTCACGGTATGGGCGAAAGAGCAGCTCGGATGGGACGGAATGATAGTCACCGACTGGGCTGACATCAACAACCTGTACACCCGCGAGCACATCGCCGCCGACAGGAAAGGGGCCCTTGAAGCGGGGATCAACGCCGGCATAGATATGATAATGGATCCTTACGACCCGACCGTATGCAAGGATCTTGTCGAGCTCGTGAAGGAAAACCGCATACCGATGAGCCGTATAGACGATGCCGTGAAGAGAGTGCTGAGACTGAAGGCCCGCATAGGCCTGTTCGAGAATCCGGTGTGGGACGTGAGCGGCTATGACAAGTACGCCTGCGGGCAGTTCCGCGATGATGCTCTTGCCGCAGCCGCGGAGTCGATGGTGCTCCTCAAGAACGAGGGCGGCATCCTCCCTCTGAAACAGGGGGCGAAGATACTGGTCACGGGGCCCAATGCCAATTCGATGAGGACATTGAACGGCGGCTGGTCATATACGTGGCAGGGAGATGCCGACAGGTTCGCTCCGCAGTACAACACCATATTGGAGGCGCTGCGCAGTACTTTCGGCAAGGACAATGTCCTGTATGAGCCGGGTGTCACATACGATATGAGCGAAGGCGCCGGATGGCAGGCGGAGATCGCTTCCACCGACCTCTCCGCACTGATGCGCAGCGCCGCGAAAGCCGATGTCATAGTGGCTTGCATAGGCGAGAACTCCTACTGCGAGACTCCGGGCAATATCAATGACCTCACCCTGTCCGGGAATCAGAGGCGTCTTGTGAAGGCCCTGGCCGGCTCGGGCAAGCCTGTCGTCCTCATCCTCAATGAGGGACGTCCAAGGATCATCAGGGATATCGAGCCTCTTGCCGATGCCGTGGTGGACATCATGCTTCCGGGCAACTTCGGCGCGGACGCTCTGGCATCGCTTCTTTCCGGGCAGGAGAACTTCAGCGGAAAACTGCCGTTCACATACAGCAAATATGTGAATGCTCTGCATACATATGACTACAAAGTCAGCGAAAACGTCTCGACGATGGCCGGCCTGTACAACTATGATGCGATTCTGGACGTGCAGTGGCCTTTCGGCAGCGGCTTGAGCTATACGACATTCGAGTACAGCGGACTTGGTATGAAGTCTCCTTCCGGCACTTCGTTCGGCCCGGATGATGTCCTGGAGTTCGAGGTGACGGTGAAGAACACCGGCGACCGCAGTGGCAAGGAGGCCGTGCTTCTGTTCTCAAGCGATGTTGTGGCAAGCATCGTCCCGGACGTGAGGAGATTGCGTCAGTTCACCAAGATCGGACTGGAGCCGGGAGAAAGCCGCAAGGTGACTCTCACCGTGCCTGCCCGCGAGCTTGCGTTCGTAGGCGCGGACGGCAGATGGAGGCTTGAGGAGGGGCAGTTCCGCATAGCCTGCGGCAGCGAGTCCATCATGATCGACTGCACGGAGACGAAGATATGGGATACGCCGAATATTGATTAGATATTTTTGGAGGCTTCTTGGTCTCGGCTTCCAAAAAAAGAGTATATTTGAAGAGCGGACGGGGTGACGGATGCCGTACCCGTCCGCTCGAATGTTTCCAAGATTAACAAACTGACAATATGAAATTCTCTACCTGTATGAAGAAAGGCTTGATTATGTGGATGTCAGCCGCTGCGGCAATGGCGGCTGTCTCCTGCGGAGGTGACGGAAGTGACAGCGCGGCAGGCGTGACTGTCCCGGCCGAGATTGAAGTCTCCGGCGTGATGCTGAAGATGTGCGACGTGCCTCCGGCATCGTTTGCGATGGGACTCGCCTCATCGGGAGTCAAGGCTTCGGGAGCGACAATCCATCAAGTGGTGCTGAAAGGATATTCCATAAGCGAAAAGCCTGTCAGCCAGGAGCTCTGGACGGCCGTAATGGGTGACAATCCTTCTTCTGTCAAGTCTCCGGCGGCTCCGGTGGACATGGTGGCGTACAAGGACTGCATCAAATTCATCAGGAAGATTTCCAAGCTGACCGGCATTCCGTTCTCGCTGCCTACGGAAGCGCAGTGGGAGAATTATTGCATTGCCTCCAACGTGACGGGCAAAGCCCCTGAATACAACGAGTGGTGCGCCGATTCGTACCAGGATGACTGCGGCAAGGACTTGATAGAGGATCCTCTCATCGTGAACAAGACTCCGCTCAAGGTTGCGAGAAACCACAAGTCGAGGCAGGCCGTGGAGGAATACAAGAAGGTCCCGGGGCTGACATTCCGTCTCGCCGTCAATACTGAAGTGCCTGTCCCTGATGAGATCAGGAATGCTTTCATCACTGCGGCACCGATCCGGGAAAATGTATCTGCGGGAGAGGATATCACAGTCGGCAAGATCAAGTTCCGCATGGTGGGAGTGAAAGGCGGAACCTTCGACATGGGCGGCACAAGGGAGCAGGGCCGTTCTCCGTCTGACGACGAGAAACCGGTGCACTCCGTTACTCTTCAGGGATTTGAAATAGGTCAGACCGAAGTGACCGCAGGGCTTTGGCTTGAGGTTATGGGCAAGCTCCCGTACAAGAACAGCGAGAAAGAGTTGTCTCTTCCTGTTGTCAACGTCTCCTGGTATGACTGCCAGAACTTCATATTGGCATTGAACAAGAAGACCGGAAGGAAGTTCCGTCTGCCGACCGAGGCGGAGTGGGAATTCGCCGCGAGAGGCGGCGTCCGGTCCGGTCATACTCCTGTGTCGGGCTCGGTATATCCCCGTTTCGTGGCCGCCTTTGTGGAAACTGCGAAGTCGGAAGTGCAGCCTGTCATGAGCTTTGCGCCCAACGAACTTGGCATTTACGACATGTCGGGCAACGCGTGGGAGTGGTGTCAGGACAGTTATGCTCCATATCCGTCGGAAGATCAGACGGATCCTTATGTCAATCAGCCGGGATCCAACAGGGTGATGAGAGGCGGAAGCGCAGCGTCAAGATGGGATGCCTGCCGCGTGTCCAACAGGTCTTCCATCCCGCCGGCCACGATCAAAGCCACATTCGGACTGCGGCTGGCGCTGTAGTGCCCGAGCTTTGGCGGAACCATCTCGAAACAGCTTCTAAATCGACAGGCGGCTATGACTTACGTCTCATTGCCTGATGGCGTGAAACCGTCGGAACTGGTTTTCTATCTTGCGATGGAGGAGTATCTTGCCTCACATCGGGATGATATTGTGCCGTCAGGCGTCTGCGGGGATCTGTTTTTTCTGTGGCAGGTGCCGCCGACTGTCATTTTCGGGCGCAATCAGGTGATGGAGGCGGAAGTCAATGTCCCTTATTGCAGGGAGAGCGGCATCAGGCTCTACCGCAGAAAAAGCGGCGGAGGATGCGTCTATTCCGATGAGGGCAACATAATGCTTTCGTTCATATCCGGCTCCACGGATGTGGCTTCCACATTTGAGCTCTGCATCAGTCTGATAGCAGAAGCTCTGAAAGCCGCCGGGCTTCCCGCCGGGACATCCGGCCGCAATGATGTGCTTGTCGATGGCAGAAAGGTGTCCGGCAATGCGTTTTTCCTTTTGCCCAAGTCCAGCATAGTCCATGGGACAATGCTGTTCGACACCGATTTCGACGCCCTCTCCCGGGCCATAACTCCGTCCGCATCCAAGATTACGAGCAAAGGCGTGGGCTCCGTCAGGCAGAGGGTGACCAATCTTAAGCCGTATTTTGAGCGCTCCTCCGTCCCGTGGCAGCGGGAGCTGTCCGGGATCGAGAACTTCAAGCGTTATCTGATCTCCCGGTTCTGCGGATGCCCAGGCGGTATCGAGTCTCTGACTTTGACCGCATCGCAAGTGGGTGAGATAGAGAAAATTGAGCAAAACTATCTGGATCCGTCGTTTCTCAGCGGCCGCAATCACGCATATACCGTGAGACGGACAGGAAGGATTCCCGGAGTCGGAGAGATTGCCGTTGACCTTGACATCGTGATGGGACGGATCACGGGATGCCATATTTCCGGAGATTATTTCAGCCTGAGGGACGGCATTTCCGATGTGCTTTCGGAAGCTCTTGCCGGTGCTGCCGATGACAGGACTGAAGTGGGGGAGAGGCTCGGGCGGGCGGAACTGTCAGGCTATATCGCCGGGCTTGATGCTGCGGGGCTGATGTCCGTCTTGTACGGAGGGGCCTCCTGACAACAGGAGAGGAGGAGGGACAATATTTGGTAAATACATAATATACAATAACACTGAACTATATGGAAGAAAATGTCAATGAACTGAAAAGGACTTGTCTGTATGACAGTCATATCGCGCTGTCGGCGAAAATGAGTCCCTTCGCGGGCTTCATGATGCCGATCCAGTATTCTTCAATCACGGAAGAACACAATGCCGTGCGCCACAAAGTCGGGATGTTCGATGTCTCGCATATGGGCGAAGTCTTCGTCTCGGGGAAGGATGCTGAGCGATTTGTAAATCATATCTTTACAAATGAGATTCGTGGTTTCGGCCCCGGAAAGGTGCTGTACGGGATGATGCTTCATCCGGACGGCGGCGTAGTGGATGACCTTCTGGTGTACAGGGAGTTCGAGCCTGATCATTTCCTGCTTGTGGTCAATGCCGCGAATGTGGAGAAAGACTGCGAGTGGATTGTGCGGCAGAGCGCCGGCTACGACGTTAAGATTTGCAATGATTCTGACGAGTGGGGACAAATCGCCGTTCAAGGGCCCGAATCGGAGGCTGTCCTGAGTTCCGTCCTCGGTCTCGGAGATGCCTGCGCACTTGCATTCTATACCTATCAGGAAAGCCTCTGGAAAGGCCGCAGGCTTATCGTCAGCCGGACCGGATATACCGGGGAAGACGGCTTTGAGCTGTATGCCGACACG
>CAVECU010000039.1:0-11740 GCA_963614015.1 uncultured Eubacteriales bacterium | reverse complement strand
GTATCCATCCCCACTCCCGACGCCTCCGGAGCAAAGTCTGACAAATCTTGAGGAATGGACAGGTCCGCCGCATACTGACCCTCCCTGAGATTGTCCACTTTGTGATGGATGCCGCATCCGCAATTCAGAACGGCAATGGCTATAAGCAAGATAATAGCTTTCATAGGTTTCGTGTATGGCCCCGTCAGTCTCAGATTGAACTCGTGTCGGACTCGCCGTCAGGCAGCGCCAGTCTGGAGGCGATCACTTCATAGACTTGTCTTTCCGTACCGTCAGCCGTCTCGAACTTCCGGCACCGCAGACGTCCTGACACCGATATGGCCGCTCCTTTCTCTATCTTGTGGAAATCCGGCATTCCTCTCCCGTTCCACGCTACGACAGTGTGCCATGTGGTCTCTATCACCGGATTGCCCTCCCTGTCCTTATAGACATAGTTCGTGGCCACCGATATCGTGGCGACATCGTTTTTCCCCACTGTCTGAATCTTCACGTTCCCGACATTGCCTTTCAGCTCGATTCTGTTCAACTGCTCCATAATTGATGAATTTAAGTTTGTGTAATATGGGACTCCGCCTCTGCGGGGACTTGTGCCGTCCGGGATGCATTCCGCTTTGTCCACGGGCAAAGTAATGCCGGATTTTTCAGCGGAAAAAGGAAATTTAAAATCTGTGCGGCCCCTTTTTATGAATTTTATAAAGCGCTGAAGATTATTTAATTGTCACACGTGAATATTAAAATTTAAAAAACGGCTCCGCTCGTCTGAACGACGTGGAGCCACTGCCGGCGCGCCGTCTTGGCGGAGTCGGAAATCACCATTCAAATCATATCGGGTATGAAGAATTCTTCGCTTTTGCGGGGAGACAAGTCACTGTTCATAGGAGTAGAGGAACATTATCCTCTTATTGCGCAAAAAAAAGTTTGCAGCTATGACCTCATATAGAACAATCCAAGCCGGCGGCTTCAGAACGGCATGTCTGGAGTGCGGGTCAGTGTCTTACGGCGGAAGGGAGGACAAGAAATTCTGCTGTACGGAATGCAAGAACAGGTACAACAACCGCAGGAGCCAGACCTTGCGCAATCTCAAGCTCCGCATCAGGACCGGAATTGACCGCAATTACAGGATTCTTTCCTCGCTTGTGCGCCTGAAGGTGAAGACTGCGGAGCTGTCCGAGCTGAGCATGAGGGGATTCAATTCGGATTTCGTCACATCCCACAGCCGCAGCGGCAGGAAGGATATCTGCGCCTGCTACGACATAGTATTCACCAAGACCCCGGCACGGATCACGTCAATCCACCGGATCCGTCTTGAAGAAATATAGGAATACACCCTCACCTTGATTATCTTTGCCGCTCGGAATCGGGGAAAGACCCCGGAAAAATGTGACCGTTATGTTTAATAAACGTGCAATACTCTGTGCCGCAATAGGTCCGGCACTCCTGACGAATGTATCTTGTAATATGAACCAGAATCCGCTGCTTTCCGAGTCGACGCTGCCATATGGGGCGCCTCAATTTGACAAAATCCGTGCAGAACACTATCTGCCCGCGTTCAAGACTGCGATTGAAGAGGCCAAGGCCGAGATCGATGCGATAGTCGCCAATCCAGAGTCTCCGACATTTGCCAATACCGTGGAGGCGCTGGAATACAGCGGAAGGACATTGGACAGGATTTCCGGGATCTTCTACAACATTCTGGAGGCCGATGCGGACACCGTGTTGCAGGATATCGCCGAGGAACTGTCTCCTCTCATGACCGAATATGAGATGTATGTATCCCTGAATGACGGTCTGTTCCGCAGGATCCAGGCAGTGTATCAGACGAAGGATTCCCTTTCGCTGGAGCCGGATCAGCTGAAGCTTCTGGAGGAGAAGTACAAGTCTTTCGTGCGCAGCGGGGCGAACCTGTCTCCGGACGACAAGAAGACGTATTCCGGATATATGGAGCAGCTCTCGCTCCTGTCCCTTCAGTTCGGGAAAAATGTGCTGGCGGCGACCAATGCATATCAGCTGCATATCACCGATTCCGCAGATCTTGCCGGACTCCCGGACTATGCGAGGAATCTCGGGAAGATGACTGCGCAGGAGAGGGGGCTGGACGGCTGGGTGTTCACTCTGGATTATCCGAGTTACGGGCCGTTCCTCCGGAATGCTCAGAATCCGGAGCTGCGCAGGCAGATATATATGGCTTACAATACGAGAGCTGTCGGCGGAGAAAATGACAATACCGAAGTGCTGAAGAAGATCGCGGACTACAGGATAAAAGTCGCCAATATCCTCGGATACCGGACGTGGGCGGACTATGTCATGGAGGAGAATATGGCAAAGAACAGGGCCGGCGCGGAGAAGTTCATCAATGAGCTTATGACAAGGTCGCTTCCTTATGCGAAGAAAGATGTCGAGGCGGTGACTGCGTATGCGATGGCTCACGGATTTGCGGAGAGGGCTTCCGCAGCCGGTTTCGACCCGTCCGTCCTGATGCCTTGGGATTTCAGTTATTGGTCAGAAAGGTACAAGGAGGCGGAGTATTCTCTCAACGATGAGCAGCTGAAGCCGTATTTCCGCCTTGAGAACTGTATAGATGCTGTGTTTTCGCTGGCGAACCGCCTGTACGGGATAACTTTCGAAGAAAGGAAAGATATCCCGGTGTATCACAAGGACGTGCGCGTGTATGACGTGAAAGATGCCGACGGAAGCCATCTGGCTCTGTTCTATGCGGATTTCTTCCCGCGCGCCACCAAACGCGGGGGAGCGTGGATGACGGAATTCCGCGGGCAGAGCATCCGCGGCGGAGTGGAGGAGCGTCCGCTTGTAAGCATCGTGACCAATTTCACGAAGCCTGTCGGGGATGAGCCGTCACTTCTGACTCACGATGAGCTGACTACCTTCCTGCACGAGTTCGGACATTCGCTGCACGGGATGTTCGCCAAAGGGCGTTATCCGTCTTTGTGCGGGACCAATGTGGCAAGAGACTTCGTCGAACTGCCTTCCCAGATCATGGAGAACTGGGCGTTCGAGCCGGAGTATCTGGATTCGTTCGCCAAGGACTACCGTACCGGTGATGTCATCCCGGATTCGCTGATAACCAAGATCGTGAAGGCGCAGAACTATCTTGCCGGCTATTCTCAGGTGCGGCAGCTCGACTATGGCACTCTCGATATGGCATGGCACACTCTGACATCGTTGCCGGAGGAGAATGCCGTTGATTTCGAGAAGAAGGCCCTTGCGGCTTCCGCAGTGTTGCCGAAGGTGCCGGGGACTGCATTCTCCCCGTCATTCAGCCATATATTCTCCGGAGGATATTCCGCAGGCTATTATTCCTACAAATGGGCGGAAGTGCTGGAGGCGGATGCGTTCTCGCTGTTCAAGGAGAACGGAATATTCGACAGGAATACTGCCAAGTCGTTCAGGGACAATATACTCTCCCGGGGCGCCGCAGAAGACCCGGATGTCCTGTACAGGAATTTCCGAGGCCGCGACCCGGAAGTCTCCGCTCTGATGCGGAAGCTCGGCCTGACGCAGTAGTTCAGGCCTTCTCCTTGTCCGGATCTCTGAACAAGACCATGAACAGGAGACCTACGATGAGGGCGTAGCCTGCGAAAATATACCAGGCCGTGCTCCAGGACGGGGTCTGGGCGTTGTAAACGAAGTGGTTGACTATGACCTGCGCGCCGAGCGTGCCGATGGTGGCTCCGATGCCGTTGGTCATGAGCATGAACATCCCCTGCGCACTTGAGCGGATGTCTTCGGATGTCTTCATGTTGACATACAGGGAGCCGGAGATGTTGAAGAAGTCGAAAGCCACGCCATAGACGATGCAGGACAGGATGAACATCCATACGCCTGCGCCGGGGTTGCCCGCTCCGAAGAGTCCGAACCGGAATACCCATGCCATCATCGCTATGAGCATCACCCTCTTTATGCCGAAGCGCATCGCAATCGGAATGAGCAGGATGCACAGCGTCTCGGAGATCTGTGACAGCGAGATGAGGGCATTGGCGTTCTGCGCGCCCCAGGTGCCGGCATATTCCGGTATGTCCTTGAAGTGGGTGATGAACGGATTGGCGAAGCCGTTGGTGATCTGAAGCGATACGCCGAGCAGCATCGAGAAGATGAAGAAGATGGCCATATCCCTGCGCTTGAACAGGGTGAATGCCTTGAGTCCCAGCGCCTCCGCAATGGATGTGCTTTCGCGGCCGGCTTTGACCGGACAGGACGGCAGAGTCAGCGCATACAGGCAGAGCGCGAGCCCGAGAATGCCGGAAGTTATGAACTGATTGTATGACAGCTGGAACTGGACGCCGTCGGACTTCATGAAATTGACGAAAAGCATGCTGCAGATGAAGCCGACCGTGCCGAAGACCCTGATTGGAGGGAAATCTTTGACTGTATCCATCCCGGCGCCTTCAAGTGCGGAGTAGGCTACGGAGTTGGACAACGCGATGGTAGGCATATAGAAAGCCACGCTGACCGAGTAGAGTGTGAACAATGTCCCGAAATCCACCATCGAGCCGGCAGTCATGCCGTAATAGCCTGCCGACAGCATCGCGATTCCGGCTATTCCGTGACACAGGCTGAGCACTTTCTGCGCAGGAACGAATTTGTCCGCGATGATGCCTATGATGGCCGGCATGAATATGGAGACTATGCCCTGCATCGCATAGAACAGTCCTATTCTGGTCCCGAGACCGATGGAAAACAGGTAACTTCCCATTGATGTCAGATAGGCCCCCCATACGGCATATTGCAGGAAGTTCATGACAATCAGCCTGATAGTGATTTCTTTATTTTTCATTTCAAAATGTTTTGGTATTCGGAAGATTTTTCCGCAGCCACAAAATTAGCCAAAAATTGCTAACTTTGGCATCCGGAAAATTGCGGAGCACGAATCAAAAACGGATTCTCAGATGAATTTTGTCAAGACTGCCGCCGATGCGCATTCAAATGCCAGATGCGGGACAATCACAACGGATCACGGTCAGATAGAAACGCCGATCTTCATGCCTGTGGGCACAGTCGGTTCTGTGAAAGGCGTTTATCACAGAGATCTCAAGGAGGATATCGGTGCGCAGATAATTCTGGGCAATACCTATCATCTGTATCTCCGTCCCGGGCTCGATGTCCTGAAAGCGGCCGGAGGTCTTCACAAGTTCATTTCCTGGGACAGGCCGATTCTCACCGACAGCGGCGGATTCCAGGTGTTTTCGCTTACCGGGATCAGGAAGCTGACCCCGGACGGATGCACATTCTCGTCCCACATAGACGGCTCCCGTCATACGTTCACCCCGGAGAACAATGTGGATACCCAGCGTATCATAGGGGCTGACATAATGATGGCTCTGGACGAATGCTGTCCGGGCGATGCGGACTATGCCTATGCGAAGAAGTCGCTCCTGATGACTCAGGACTGGCTGGAACGCTATGTGCGGCGGTTCGATGAGACCGAGCCTCTGTATGGTTACAGCCAGACGGTGTTCCCGATAATCCAGGGCTGCGTCTATCCCGATCTGCGCAAGATGGCGGTGGAGCATGCTCTCAAGCTGAACAGGGAAGGATATGCCATCGGAGGACTTGCAGTAGGGGAGCCTACGGAGAAGATGTATGAGATGCTGGAGCTCGTATGCCCGCTGCTTCCGGATGACAGGCCAAGATATCTTATGGGAGTGGGCACTCCGGCCAACATTCTGGAGGGAATCGACAGGGGAGTGGATATGTTTGACTGCGTGATGCCTACGAGGAACGGACGCAACGGGATGCTGTTCACTTGGAACGGGATAATGAATATGCGGAACAGGAAGTGGGAGGACGATTTCTCGCCCATTGACCCTGACGGGACTTCGTTTGTGGACAGGACCTACACCAAGGCTTACTTGAGGCATCTTTTCATTGCCGGAGAGATGTTTGCGGCAATGATAGCGAGCGAGCACAACTTGGCTTTCTATCTGGATCTTGTCCGGCAGGCGAGAGCGCATATCAAGGCCGGCGACTTCAGAAGCTGGAAGGAGGCTGCGGTGAAACGGATAACGGCGAGACTGTAAGAGAATATGTTTCCGAAGAGACTTGACAGATACATCATCAGCAAGTTCATGCTGACGTTTTTCATCGCGATTCTGCTGATCATCGGCATCGTGATAATCTTCGACATCAGCGAGAAGATAGATGATTTCGTGGCCAAGCAAGCTCCGATAAAGTCCATCATCCTGGACTATTATGTCAATTTCATCCCGTATTTCATGAATATGTTCAGTCCTCTGTTCGTGTTCATTACGGTGATTTTCTTCACGTCCAGGATGGCGGCCAATTCCGAGATCATAGCGATTCTCTCCTGCGGCGTGAGCTTCCACAGGATGATGGTCCCGTACATATTTTCCGCGGCGGTCATCGCTCTGCTGTCGCTTGCGCTGAATCTGTTCGTCATCCCCAAGTCCAATGCCGAAAGGCACGCTTTCGAGGCAGTATATACCAAGAAGCGCAAGCAGGAGACCGAGCGCAATATCCACTATCAGATAGCTCCCGGGCAGTTCGTCTATGTCGAGCAGTACAGCAGATACAACAAGACCGCATACAAATTCACTTTGGAGTCGATCAAGGACAACCAGCTCATTACCAAGATATCGGCGGACAGGGCCGTCTGGAACGCTTCACGCGGCAGCTGGACTCTCAAGAAATATTTCATCAGGGAATTCGCGGACGGGGGACTGGAGGACAAAATCCGTTGCGGTGAGCAGCTGGATACGGTCATAAGTCTCACGGTCAAAGATTTGGAGCGGAAGAAAAATGCGGTCGAGGATATGGACTACAAGGCTCTGAATGAGATGATAGCGACTCAGGAGATGAGGGGTGACGCCAACAAGAAATATTCCCTCATCGAAAAGAATACGCGTTTCGCCCTGCCGTTCTCCGCATTCATATTGACCATTATGGGAGTGGCTCTGTCCTCCAGGAAGCGCAGAGGCGGTATCGGATGGAATCTCGCCGTCGGCATCGCCTTGAGTTTCTCGTATATTCTCTTTATGAAATTCAGTCAGATGTTCGTATATACGGGCCTGCTGCCGCCGTGGCTTGCCATCTGGCTGCCGAATATCATATTCGCCGTCATAGCCGGAGTTCTGTACAAGATAGCTCCCAAATGATGCTGTGGACGACTGATGTGCCCCGCAAATGACAAAAACCTTATTTCAATATGAGTGAACATAGCTTATCTCCCGCAAGACGCACCATCGTAGGTGTGCAGTTCATGTTTGTGGCGTTCGGCTCCACGGTGCTGGTCCCGCTGCTTACCAACCTCGACCCGGCCGTGGCTCTCCTTGCCGCAGGTCTCGGAACGCTTCTCTTCCACCTTGTTACAGGCGGGAAAGTGCCTATCTATCTCGGCAGCAGCTTTGCGTTCATCGCACCTATCTGCAAGGCGACGGAATTGTTCGGACTCCCGGGAATGTTCTGCGGACTGGTGTCAGTCGGCGTGGTGTATATGCTTATGAGCCTGCTGGTCAAGCTTTTCGGTATAGGGCTCATCAAGAAACTGTTCCCTCCGATCGTGATAGGTCCGGTCATCATCCTGATCGGACTTTCTCTTGCCGGTTCCGGCGTCAATATGGCCAAGGACAACTGGATTCTGGCATTCGTGTCGCTTGCGGTGGCCGTGGCGGCCTCCATCTGGGGCAAAGGCATCGTGAAACTCATTCCGGTAGTGTTCGGAGCGATCGCGGGATACATAGTTTCGCTGATTTTCTTCAGGGACGCGATGGACTTCACGGTCGTTTCCGAAGCATCGTGGTTCGCCATTCCGAAGCTGGCCAAGATGTCATTTTCGTGGCAGGCGATACTGTTCATGGCACCTGTCGCCATCGCTCCTATCATAGAGCATGTGGGTGACATGTATGCCATTGGGGCCATTGCAGGCAAGGATTACATCAAGGATCCGGGACTTCACAGGACGATGCTCGGAGACGGTCTTTCCTGCTGTCTCGCGGCATTCCTCGGCGGCGCTCCGGTGACCACCTATTCCGAAGTGACAGGCGCCGTGTCGCTGACCAAGGTCACTGACCCGTCCGTGCTCCGCATTGCGGCGGTGTCGGCTGTCATCCTCGCTGTGATAGGCAAGGTGGGCGCGGTCATCCAGACCATCCCGCAGGCGGTTCTCGGCGGAATAATGCTCCTGCTGTTCGGTACGATAGCATCTGTCGGCATCAGCAATATGATCCAGGCCAAGCTCAATATGGGCTCGACGCGCAATCTGGTGATCTCATCGTTGATCCTGACTATCGGAATCGGCGGCGCGGTGATAGATTTCGGTTCGTTCTCACTGTCCGGAATCGGTCTCGCTTCCATCATCGGAGTGATTCTCAATCTTGTCATCCCGAAGGATAAAGAGGGTGACGTTATCGAGTAAACGGTATGACGGTCAAGATTGTAAACAATTCTCCCCATCCCTCTCCGGCCTATGCGACTCCATTGTCGGCCGGGATGGATGTGCGTGCCAATATAGAAGACCCCATAACTCTGCAGCCGCTTCAGCGCATCCTGGTCCCTACCGGATTGTATATGGCGTTGCCGGCAGGGTATGAGTGCCAGGTGCGTCCGAGAAGCGGACTGGCCGTAAAGCACGGAATTACGGTGCTCAATTCGCCGGGAACGGTCGACGCAGACTATAGGGGAGAGGTGAAAGTGTTGTTGGTCAATCTGTCGGATTCGCCATTCGTAATAGAACCGGGTGAGCGGATAGCCCAGATGGTGGTGTCCCGTCACGAGAGAGTCGAATGGGAGGAGGTCCGGGCTCTTGATGAGACGGAAAGGGGTGCCGGCGGCTTCGGCAGCACCGGGACCCGATAGCCGACGTCAGATTTTTCAATGGACAGGCTTATGGAAATCGCAGAATTGTATTCCATATTCAGAAAGTGCGGAGCCGTGGCTACGGACAGCCGCCGGATACAGGGCGAGGAGCTCTTTTTCGCGCTCAAGGGCGAGAACTTCGACGGAGACGGATATGCCGTGGCCGCTTTGGACTCCGGAGCTGCTTTCGCGGTGGTGTCGGAGGCATATTATAGCCGGTACGACGGCCCGCTGAAGGAGCGGATGATCCCCTCGGACGATACTTTGGACTGTCTGCAGACATTGGCGAGATATCACAGGGAAAATGTCGTCCCTGGGCGTCATCTCCCTGTCATCGGGATCACCGGCACGAACGGCAAGACAACTACCAAGGAACTCATAAAGGCTGTCCTGTCAGTGAAATACAATGTCGCGGCGACTGCCGGGAACTTCAACAACAGCATCGGCGTGCCTCTTTCCCTGCTCGGGATCCGTCCCGATACGGAACTGGCGATCATAGAAATGGGTGCCAACCATCCCGATGACATAGCGGATCTTGTGAAGATCTGCGAGCCTGACTTCGGTATCGTCACCAATGTCGGCCGTGCTCATCTGCAGGGGTTCGGAGATTTCGAGGGCGTCAAGAGAGCCAAGGGTCAGCTCTATGACTGGATTTGCGCCGGATCCGGGCTGGTATTCGTCAATGCCGATGACCCGGAGCTGATGTCTATGGCCGGAAGCCGTGCGGGATTGCGTCTGGAGAAATATGGACTCGGATATGAGGGCTGCTGCATTCTCCCGGTCAGCCCGGATGCTCCGTACCTGAGGCTGCGGCTGCGGGACGGACGGGAGATCGGTACTGCGCTTGTCGGCGCCTACAACGCAGCCAATGTCCTTGCCGCCATCTGCATAGGCCGTCATTTCGGAGTGGGGGAGGCTGATGCCGCAGCCGCCGTCGCCGCTTACACTCCGTCAAACAGCCGCTCACAGATGATGCGCACACCATCCAACGTGCTTATCATAGATGCCTACAATGCCAATCCCACAAGCATGTCTCTGGCTCTGGACAGCTTCGCCGCCATCTCGGCCGAGCATAAGGCGGCGCTGCTGGGCTCGATGGGGGAGTTGGGGAAAAGCTCTCTGGAGGAGCATATCGCAGTCTTGAAAAAGGCTGCGGGCTATGGGTTTGACAGACTGTATCTTGTGGGGGATGAATTCGCCAAGGCGCTGGCTGCGTCAGGTGTGGATTGCTCCGGAAGCTCCGGCATCAGGTGGTTTGCGGATTCCGATTCGCTGGCTGCGGGGCTATCGGACATTTCCGGATACACCGTCCTTGTCAAGGGCTCCAGAAGCGCCCGGATGGAGAATGTGATTCCATCTCTTTGAGAACAGCCATCTTGCGCCGAATGCGAACATCGAGCCGTAGAAACTTCCGATGAGAGCACCTGTCGTTATGTCTCCGAGATAGTGCTTCCCCACGAATATGCGGCTGACGGAAACAAGCGCCGCCCATATCAGAATGCCCTTGACATAGGCGCTGCATGTGTGGGCGGTGTTTGATTTGAGACATATGGCCGAGCACAGTGCGAAGCCGAAAGCATTCGCCGCGTGGGCCGAGAAAAATCCGAAGTAATTGCCTCGGGACTCGAGTATGTTGAGTCCTCCGGAGACCATTGTCTCGCTATAGCACGGACGAAGCCTGCCTACCGAATATTTCAGAAGTGTGGACGTCTGATCGCAGGCGAGGAAGGTCAGCAGAATTGCCAGTATGGCTATCAGTCCGCCTCGCCATCCGAGCCGCTTGAAGAGGAAGAATACCACGGTGGCGTAGAGCGGAGCCCATACGAGCTTGTCGGAAAAGAACATCCACATCGAGTCCGTCGCGGGATTGTGCAGCTCGTTGATGAACAGCGTGATCATTTGATCCCAGTGGTGAAGCAGATTGATGAAATACATATCCGGTGCGTAGATTTCTTGTCCGATGTCTTCAATGTCAGATGACGCTTCAGGATTCGCTGTTCAGGGCGTCCCACAGCGCATCCTTGAGTGACGGAATGCCTTCTCCCGTCACGGATGAGATGAATACCGTCGTGACGTTTTTCGGCAGTGTCTTTCTGATCTTCTTTTCCTCTTTCTCGCCTATCAGGTCGCATTTGGTCACCGCAAGGACCCTGTCCTTGTCCAGAAGCTCCGGATTGTACATTTTAAGCTCGTTCAGAAGGACGGAGTAGCTGCCGGAGATATTCTCCTGCTCGGCCGAGACCATAAACAACAGCACGGAATTCCTCTCGATATGTCTGAGGAACCGCAGCCCGATGCCTTTGCCTTCGTGGGCCCCTTCGATGATGCCCGGGATGTCGGCCATCACGAACGACTTGTCGTCCCGGTATCTGACAATGCCGAGGTTCGGCTCCAGAGTGGTGAACGCGTAGCTGGCTATCTTGGGCTTTGCGGATGTGACGGCCGCAAGGAGCGTCGATTTGCCCGCATTCGGGAATCCGACGAGTCCGACATCGGCCAACACCTTGAGCTCAAGGATGAACCATCCCTCCTTCCCGTCTTCTCCAGGCTGGGCGTATCGTGGTGTCTGCTGGGTCGGCGTCTTGAAATTGTTGTTGCCAAGACCGCCTCTGCCGCCGGCGCACAGGATTTTCTCCTGTCCGGCATCCATCATCTCGAAGAGGACGTCTCCGCTCTCGGCATCTTTGACGACAGTACCGACCGGAACATCGATATATACGTCCCGGCCCTGCCGTCCCTTGCATAGCGCGGCTCCTCCGTGTTCGCCGTTCTCGGCTTTGATGATCTTCTTGTATTTCAGGTGAATGAGCGTCCAGAACTGAGGATTGGCCCTGAGGATGATATGGCCTCCGCGTCCTCCGTCACCCCCGTCCGGACCGCCCTTCGGGACATATTTGGCCCTGTGCAGATG
>CAVECU010000038.1:7684-11862 GCA_963614015.1 uncultured Eubacteriales bacterium | reverse complement strand
GTATCCGATCACAACCACTTCATCCAGAAGCTCCTAATCTTCCGGCAGCACGATATTCATGCCAGGAGAAGCCACTGCCTCCACATTATCATACCCGATCGATGAGAACACCAGCACAGCTCCGGGAGCGACCTTTATGGTGAATTTTCCATCGATATCAGTAATTGTTCCGTCATTTGTCCCCTTCACGAAGACACTCGCCCCGATTATAGGGACACCGGCAGCATCCTTTACAGTTCCCGAGACCGGTTCCTGCATAGCCACCACTGTTCCCGGTATGGTATCTGCTGCGGACAGATGAGCTGGAATGCCGAGCAGCATCACGCCCAGCATCAACGAAAGTTGGTAATTTCGCATATTATATTGGTTATTAGTTCTCCCGCAAATTTATCTGATTCAGAATGCGGCTCATTACGAGGTGCGGACAAATATGTACGAAAAAGACAAACGGCATCACAAGCTGCGGCTGCCGGCATTCCATTATGAAAGATATTGTTTAATTTAGTCGAAAATTCATTCACACCCCATTGATGAAACCATTTGAAAGCACCTTGGCACTGGAAGATGCCGCCAAGTTGTCAGGCCCGGTAGCGTTCAACATAATGCTCAAGCCTGCGGGCTCCTTATGCAATCTTGACTGCCAGTACTGCTACTATCTGGACAAGTCCGAAATCTATGGCGGACACGAGCCGCGCATGTCGATGGAGATGCTGGAGGCCGTCGTGAAAGAATACATACGCGCCAATGAGGTGCCCGAAGTGACTTTCAACTGGCATGGCGGAGAACCGCTTGTCCTCGGGCTGGACTTCTACCGGAAGGCCATTGAATTCGAAAAGAAATATTCTGACGGAAAGATCATTCACAATACTCTCCAGACCAACGGCACTCTCCTGACAGGGGAATGGGCGGATTTCCTTGCGGAAAACGACTTCCTCGTCGGCATTTCCATCGACGGCCCGGCGGACATTCATGACAGATACCGCAAGGACAAGGGAGGACTCCCGACATTCGACAGAGTGCTCAGAGGACTTATGACATTGCAGCGCTCCGGCGTGGAGTACAATACCATGTCCACGGTTAACAAGTTCAGCGAAGGCCGGGGGCTGGAGGTGTACCGGTTTCTGAAAAGCCTGGGCAGCAGATTCATGCAGTTCATGCCGGTGGTGGAGCATGTGAAATATCCTCTGGACAGCAAAGGCAAGATCAACAAGAAGGCCCGTCCGTTCATCGTGAACCCGTCGGCGGAAGGGGCGATGCCGGCGCCATGGTCCATCAGCGACATCGCCTACGGCAAGTTCATGTGCGACATCTTCGACTGGTGGGTAAGAAACGATGTCGGCCAGTACTATGTCAACCTGTTCGACGCCACGCTCGCCAACTGGTGCGGCGCCATGCCGGGCACATGCGTGCATGCAAGAGTATGCGGAGGCAATGCCGTCATCGAACACAATGGAGATCTGTACCCATGTGACCATTTCGTATATCCGGAATATCTTCTGGGCAACATCGCACAGACAGGCATAAAGACACTGATGCAGTCCCGGAAGCAAACGGATTTCGGTCTGGACAAGAGAGCGGCCCTCCCGACGAGGTGCGCACACTGCAAATATCTGTTCGCCTGCAACGGAGAATGCCCGAAACACAGGTTCAACAGGACCGAAAACGGGGATACCGGGCTCAATGCCCTTTGCATGGGATACTTCAAATTCTTCAGCCACGTGGCGCCATACATGGACACTATGAAGTCGCTGCTGAATGAGAAACGCGCCCCCGCCGAAATCATGCCGATGCTCAAACTCGGGCTCATACATTAATTTTCATTCAAAAGACTGCACAAATCCGTAAAATCGCCCACCGAATTGTCGCTCACCCGTTTAATCTTCTTCAGCACATATGTTCGGTTCTTGTTGCCGCCGCGCCGCAGAAAGTATTTTTTATCTAACTTTGATGACACAATCCTTTGACGCTATGAAGATACGACACCTTGCCGTGCTGATGCTCGCCGTCATGAGCTGCAGCACATACCGACAGTTCGACAATCCGGTCATAAGTCAAAACTGGCCGGACCCGACTGCGATGTATAATGAAGAGGACGGATACTATTACTCCATATCCACAGGCATAAACAAGCCTTTCTTCCGCAGCAGGGATCTCTGCACATGGGAGAGCACGGGCATGAAGCCCTATTCCGATGCCGCCATTGAGAAGATGAAAAGCCTCGGTCCCCATATCTGGGCGCCGCAGTTTGCCAAAGTCGGGAACCGTCACCTTATCTATGTGACGGTACGGAGCAGCGCGGAGGACTCCAGGATTGTCGCCCTCTCATCGGCGACGCCCACAGGGCCATACGAGTTCGAAAGCATCGTGACCGACTCCAATATGACCGGCATAAAAGACACCATTGACCCTTTCGTATTCACCGATGACGGGACAGGAAAGGTATGGCTGGTGTTCGGAAGTGTCGGCGGAATCCATCAGGTGGAATTGTCCGGTGACGGGCTGTCTGTGGCCGAAGGTGCTGAATATAAGCATATCGCCGGACAGGACATCAGCAAGGACGAATCCAGACTTACCGTGTTCGAAGGCAGCTATGTGTATAAAAGAGACGGATGGTGGTACCTGTTCGCAAGTGCCGGTCGATACGAAGACTATTCCTATGCCATCGTCACAGGAAGAAGCAGAAGCGCCGACGGCCCGTTCCTGACAAGGGAAGGCAAGGACATGGCGGACGGATACGGCACGGTCATCCTCGCATCAAGCCCATACGACCGGTTCTACGGCCCGGGGCATGACGGTGAGATATTCACGGTCAAAGGCGGAGACACCTACATGATCTACCACGTCCATGTCGGAGACTACCGCGAAGACCGGGGCAGAAAAGGTGCTGCCGGCAGAAGAATGATGAACCTCCAGCGGATCTGCTGGGACAATGACGGGTGGCCCTACTTCATCCACGATGAGATCGCCGGAGGACATATCCGGCACCCGCTGCGTGCAGCGGACTAATTGTTATTCTCTTTATCATTTTGGGCGAGGCCCAATCCGGGACTCCTCTTCAGCACATATGTTCGGTTCTTGTTGCCGCCATGCGACTCCAGATAACCGAATGCTGTGAGCTGGCGAAGGTAACGCTTGGCCGTAGTGATGGTGAAGCCAAAGCGCGAGACAATATCTTCTGTTTTGGTTTCTCGTTTGTCGGCCATGATGAAAAGAAGGATATCGACCATTTTCTCTTCGACAGACGCAGCATATTGCTCGATATCCGCTTTATCTTCTTTCAGCACCTTCACCGGCAAAACCCCGAACTCCATCTGAATCAGGTTCATCAATAGACGACACGTTCTGCCGTTGCCGTCGGCCCATGGATGAATGGTCACCAATTCGTAGTGCGCCCGGAAACTCAATTCATAAACGGCTGCAGAATCACCCGGATCTATCGTAGTCTATCTGTTCCGATATTCCCAGCTCTTTATGCCTGTCAAGCAAAGCAAGCAATGCCTCTTTATTGTCTCCGTTCATACGCACAACTAACTGTCACACTACGGCAAAGTACGGCAAATTCGTCAATTATTCAAAACACCTCCTTACTTCTTATCCATGTCGGAGACTACCGCGAAGACCGCAACAGAAAAGGCGCTGCCGGCAGAAGAATGATGAGATTTTACTATTTTTGCAGACGGAAACATTTGACACCGTATGATCCGTCCGCTGGAAATATTCGGATTTCTGAAGTTCACGTTCACCGACGCGCTGGACGTTCTGCTGGTCGCGCTCATAATCTATCTTGTATTCAGATGGATACGAGGCTCCGCAGCGATGAACATCTTCACCGCGATCATCTCGATATTTGTCTTGAAGACGGTTGCGGATGCGCTGAAGATGAAGATGATGAGCGCGATGCTCGGCACATTCATCGATGTGGGCGTGCTGGCGATCATCATCATTTTCCAGCCGGAGATACGGCATTTCCTGGTCCGGTTCGGAAGCGGCTCCAGAATAGGCAAGAAGGGCCGCGCATTCCTCAACAGACTGATGGGCATCAAGGACAGGTCCATGGACAGCGCCGACGTCAAGGAGATCGCCGAAGCCTGCAAGTCCATGTCCGAGCAGAAGACAGGGGCTCTGATCGTCATCCCGCGCAGCAACAATCTGGACATGATCATCGAGACGGGAGACAG
>CAVECU010000038.1:0-7674 GCA_963614015.1 uncultured Eubacteriales bacterium | reverse complement strand
CACCAGAAGGCTGATAATGAACATATTCTTCAAGAATTCCCCTCTGCACGACGGAGCCATGATAATAGAAGACCACTCCATCGTAGCCGCAAGATGCACCCTCCCGATCACGGAGCGCACGGACATTCCGGCGAGATATGGAATGCGGCACAAGGCGGCGATAGGAATAACGGAGGAGACGGACGCCGATGTCATCATCGTGTCGGAGGAGACCGGGGAAATCTGCTTCGGAAGAGCCGGGATGCTCAGGGACATCAGCAACATCAATGAGCTCAGTCTCCTGCTGACAAGTTCACTGTCGGGTCAAGGGGCGGAGGGCGCAAACTGACCGGAGGGGAGGATATCACAATGGGAGCAGAGACAATGGAGAATGACCGCCTGGAAACCATACTCGGATTTGACAGGATACGGAAAATAATTTCCGACAGATGCAGCACCGACTATGCGGTGGCACGGACCGAGGAGGAAAGCTTCTCCACAGACCCCCGCACAATCCGGCAGAGACTGAGGCTGACCGATGAAATGCGGCTCATAGTCATGTTCGAGGACACGTTCCCGTCCAACGGCTATATCGACTGCGCGGGATTCCTGCAGATGCTGGAAAACGAAGGGGCGAACATCGACCTGCCCTCTTTGGGCAAGCTCCGGACAATGCTGGAGACCCTCCACAAAATCATCGCCTTCTTCTCCGACATAAAGGACGGAGTCTATCCGGAGCTCAAGCGGATGGTGGGGCAGATAGTCTTCTTCCCCGAAGTGCAGCAGCGCATCGGAACCATCCTGGACAGATTCGGAAATGTCAAAGACACCGCTTCGGACGAATTGTATGACATACGCCGGAGAATCAGGGAGAAAGACGGCGCCATCTCGAAAAGGATAAGCCTGATACTGAAGAAAGCCCAGGCCGACGGGATTGCGGACAGCGACGCGGCAGTGGTGACAAGGGACGGGAAGATGCTCATCCCAGTGATATCTTCAAACAAGCGCAAGCTGCCGGGCTTTGTCTATGACGAGTCCTCCTCGGGCAAGACCACGTTCATCGAGCCCGCCGAGATCGTGGAGATAAGCAATGAACTGAATGAACTCCACTTCGCGGAAGAACGCGAAATCGCCAGAATACTCTATGAGTTCAGCGACTGGCTCAGGCCCTATGTCCCGGACCTTGTCAAAGGCGCGTGGTGCATCGGAGAGCTCGATTTCCTCATCGCAAAAGCACAGACCGCCCTGGATTTCGTGGCCGGCATGCCCATAATCTCCGACAACGGGGAGATGAACCTGCGCAAGGCCCGCCATCCCATTCTTGAGCGTTCTCTGCGGCGTGAAAACCGCGAAATCGTCCCTCTCTCCGTGACATTGACCCCGCAGAAGCACATTCTGCTCATATCCGGGCCGAACGCAGGAGGAAAATCGGTGTGCCTCAAGACTGTAGGCCTGCTCCAATATATGTTCCAATGGGGGATGCTCATCCCGACTTCCGAGACTTCGGAGATGATGGTGTTCGACAGGATAATGGCGGATATCGGTGACGGCCAATCCATTGACAATGACCTGAGCACATACAGTTCCTTCCTCGAATCGATGAAGGGGATGCTCCGCGATGCCGACTCGAAGACGCTCGTCCTCATAGACGAATTCGGTTCCGGAACAGAGCCTGCCGCAGGAGGAGCCATAGCCGAAGCCATCCTCAGCGAACTGGACGGCAGAGGCGTCTATGGCGTGATCACGACCCACTATACCAACTTGAAACTGTATGCCTCCGGAGCGGACACCGGTGTCATCAACGGGGCAATGCAATTCGACGTGAAGAACATCGCCCCTCTGTTCAAGCTGGAGACAGGCCTGCCGGGCAATTCGTTCGCGTTTGAGCTGGCAAGGAAGATGGGCCTGCCGGAAAACATAGTGAAAGACGCGGAGACGAGGGCGGGAGAGGAGTTCGTGGGCATCGAGCGCAATCTGAGGAGGATAGCGCGCAACAGACGGGCCCTGGACGAGAAGCTGCAGCGCATCCGCAACACCGACAAGACTCTGGAGAACATCACGGGGAAATATCAGAAGGAACTGGAGACCATCCGCCAGATGAAGCAGGAGATTCTCGACAGCGCCAGAAAAGAGGCGGAAGAAATCGTCCGCAAAGCGAACAGACAGGTCGAGAACACCATCAGGACCATCAAAGAGTCCCAGGCGGAGAAAGAGCGCACGAAGCAGGCGAGAGAGGACTTGCAGGGGTTTGTGAGCGCGCTGGCGCAGAAAAAAGAAAGAGACCGCAGGGACAAGGACGGATATATCGAAGCCAAGCTCAAGCAGGTCAAGGAGCAGCAGCTGCGGCAGCAGAAGCGCAAGGGCGGAGACTCCGGCAAGGCGGTGGGGGAAGCCGAGAGGGAGAAGAAAATCGCAGCCTTCCGCAGCGGCCCCCTGAAAGCCGGCGAGAAAGTGCGCATCAAGTCCAACGGCATGGTCGGCGAAGTGGCCATCGTGTCTGACAAGGCTGTGACCGTAATCATCGGCGAGATAAAGAGCAAGATGCCGCTTGACCGGGTGGAGAGAATTTCATCCAACGAATACAAGGAAACCCTCAAGACCATCGCCCGCCCGGTGCAGAGGACTGCGGTGTATGACAGTTCCATCTCCGAGCGGAAGCTGAATTTCAAGATGGAAATGGATGTGCGGGGTCAGCGGGTCGGCGAAGCTCTGGAAAATGTCCTGCACTATGTGGATGACGCTCTCATGCTCAACGTCTCTTCTGTCAGGATAATCCACGGCAAGGGCACGGGAGCTCTGCGGGAGGAGATCCAGAAACTGCTCAAGGCGACACCGGGAGTCGTCTCCGCCAAGGACGAAGATGTCCAGCTCGGCGGAGCGGGAGTGACGGTGGTGACTTTCGAGAACTGATGAACAGCGGGTATGACGGGCAAAGACAACATCAAGGGGAGAAATTCACTGGGACGCAAGGGAGAGGATGAAGTCTGCCGCTATCTGACAGGCCTGGGGCACACTGTTCTGGAACGCAATTACAGATGCGGGCATCTGGAAATCGACATCATCACCATCGCCCCGGATGGAATACATTTTGTAGAAGTGAAGAGCCGGACGGTCCCTGTTCAGGGCGAACCGGAAGAAGCCGTAGGCGCCGCCAAGCAGAAGCATCTTGCGGCGGCCGCCGGGAGATATCTGAACCGCAGCGGAGCGACCCTCGGGAGCGACCTTGAGGTGTGGTTCGATGTCGCGGCAGTGACATTCAACGGCGGCGATATGGAGATGAGATATCACGCAGGGGCTTTCTTTCCGATGTATTTGTGACACCCGCAGCAGCACCGGTCGTCCCCAAGACACCCCACGTTGAACAACACTCTGAACAACACTTTGTCTATGAACAAACATCAATATTGCGTAATAATGGCCGGAGGCCATCTCAACCGTTTCTGGCCCATAAGCCGCGAAGATATGCCCGGACACTTCATGGACATCTCCGGCAACGGGAAATCCCTTGTCAGAATGGCCTATGACAGATGCACAGGCGTAGTCCCGGCAGACAACATCCTGATAGTGACATTGTCCAAGTTCAAAGACATTGTCCTGCAGCAGATTCCGGAGCTTCCGGAGCACAATCTCCTGCTTGAGCCGTATGCCAGACGGACAGGCCCTTGCGTCGCATATTCCACATATTCTCTTCTGAAAAGAGACCCGGAAGCAGTGATGGCCGTGACTCCGGCAGACCTCATCATCAAGGACGTGCCGCTCTTCAAGGAGACTCTTGCCAGTGCTCTGGACTATGCGGGGACATCTCCGGTACTTCTTGCGCTGGGCATCCAGCCGAGCAGACCGGACACGGAATATGGCTATATCCAGGCGGTCGGCGGCAAGGCTGCCTGCAAGAAGAACCAGCCGGTCAAAGTCAAGACATTCACCGAGAAGCCCGACAAGGAGATTGCGGAGGTCTTCTTCCGCAGCGGCGAGTTCTTCTGGAATTCCGGCATCTTCCTGTGGCAAGCCTCCGTCATCCGGGAAGAAATGGAGAAATACATCCCCCAGATAACGCATCTTTTCAACGGCTGGGACGGAGCTTTCGGGACGGCGGCGGAGAGGGATTTCGTGGAGAAGGCCTACACGGACTGCGAGAAAATCTCCATCGACTACGGCGTGATGGAGAAGACCGACAGGGCATGGGTCTATCCGGTACACTTCGGATGGTCGGACATAGACAGCTGGGAGGCGTTGTATTCCAACATGTCCACCAAAGACGCGGACGGCAATCTTTCCAATTCGCCGAGACAGATTCTTCAGAATGACAAGCGCAATATCATCATGACTTCCAACAGCGGCAAGCTCGTGGCGATACGCGGGCTTGAAGACTGCATCGTGGTGGATACGGACGATGTACTGCTCATCTGCCCGAGGGACGACAAACAGTACAAAGAGTTGATTACAAGTACAGGTATGCCCGGATACGACAAGTACCGCTAAGAGAGCCTGTCAACCCCCGCAGCCAAGGCTGCGGCCCTATTCCTTTATATCCAGACAGAGCTCGTCCAGCTGAGACTGGTCGATGGCTGACGGCGAGTCGATCATGACATCGCGTCCCTGATTGTTCTTAGGGAATGCTATGTAGTCTCTGATGGAGTCATTGCCGCCGAACAGGGCGCAGACTCTGTCAAATCCGAAAGCAAGGCCTCCGTGAGGCGGAGCTCCGAACTTGAACGCATTGATGATGAATCCGAACTTGTACTCGGCTTCTTCCTTGCCTATGCCGAGCACTTCGAACATTCGCTCCTGCAGGGCCGCCTCGTGGATCCTTATTGAGCCTCCGCCGAGTTCGGTGCCGTTCAACACGAAATCATAGGCGTTGGCGCAGACCCTCTCAAGATCTTCCTTCTTGTCGCTGTAGAACATCTCCAGATGCTCGGGCTTCGGCGCGGTGAACGGATGATGCATCGCGTAGAAGCGCTGCGTCTCGTCATCCCACTCGAGAAGAGGGAAATCCACAATCCACAGCGGAGCGAACTCCTTCGGATTCCTGAGCCCGAGACGGTTGCCCATCTCCATACGGAGGACTCCAAGCTTTGTCTGTGTGGCCCTTCTGGCTCCGCAGAGTATGAGCACCAGATCTCCTGCCGCAGCCCCTGCCGCAGCGGCCATTTCCTTCACCTGCTCCGGAGTATAGAACTTGTCCACCGATGACTTGACAGACCCGTCAGCGCCCAGCTTGATATATACAAGGCCCTTTGCGCCGACCTGCGGCCTCTTGACCCATTCCGTGAGCTCATCCAGCTGCTTGCGCGTATATTCGGCGGCCCCCGGCACAGCTATGGCGCCGACATAGTCGGCCGAATCGAAGACGGAGAACCCGTGACCCTTTGCAAGGTCGGATATCTCGCTGATTGTCATCCCGAAACGGATGTCCGGCTTGTCCGAGCCGTATTTGTCCATCGCATCGTACCATCTCATGCGCGGAATCGGATTGGGAATCTCCACGCCGAGCACATTCTTGAACAGATTCCTCATCATCTCTTCAAATGTGGAAAGCACATCTTCCTGCTCCACAAATGACATCTCACAGTCGATCTGGGTGAACTCCGGCTGACGGTCAGCACGCAAGTCCTCATCGCGGAAGCAACGTACAATCTGGAAATAGCGGTCATATCCGGCCACCATCAGAAGCTGCTTGAACGTCTGCGGAGACTGCGGAAGGGCATAGAACTGCCCCGGGTTCATCCTTGACGGGACCACAAAGTCTCTTGCCCCCTCCGGAGTGGACTTGATGAGATATGGAGTCTCTATCTCCATGAATCCCTTGCTGTCCAGGAAATTGCGAACCTCATGCGCCACTTTGTGACGAAGCGTCAGCGCATTGCGCAGCGGATTTCTCCTGAGGTCAAGGTATCTGTATTTCGCCCGGATGTCATCACCGCCGTCACTCTCGTCTTCAATGGTGAACGGAGGCGTGACAGACTTGTTCAACACGTGGATTGCGCTGAGCTGTATCTCGACATCGCCGGTATCCATCTTCGGATTCTTGCTCTGCCTCTCAACCACCTTGCCCTCAACTTGTATGACGAATTCACGTCCGAGAGAATTGGCAGTCTCCACCAGCTCCGCCGGGGCGTCCGCACTGACGACAAGCTGGGTGATTCCATACCTGTCACGCAGGTCAATGAATGTCATTCCGCCGAGTTTCCTGGATCTCTGCACCCATCCTGACAGGATCACGGACTTGCCTGCATCGGCAAGACGCAACTCTCCGCAAGTGTTTGTCCTGTAATATGTGTTGAACATAATCTGATTTGTTTTAGTATCTCCGTCCGCGCCTTTGCGGCACAAAACACGCAAATTTAGCAAATTCTCTGTAACTTCGCGCCGTTATCGGTATTTAAAAACCTCCTATGGAAGTCCGGGCAAAGAAATCACTGGGTCAGCATTTCCTGACCGACCAGAGCATAGCCAAGGCCATCGTGGCGGCGCTGACTCCGGCAGAAAGCGGGGCGGAAGATGCGGCATCTCCCGCCGATGTGCTTGAGATCGGCCCGGGAATGGGCGTACTCTCGCAATATCTCCTTCAGCGCAAGGATGTGAACCTGAAAATGATCGAGATAGACACCGAGTCCGTGGAATATCTTGAGAGTCACTTTCCTGCCGCCTCGGGACGGATCATCTGCGGGGATTTTCTGAAGCTGGACCTCCGGCATATCTTCCCGGGGGAATTCGCCGTCATCGGTAACTTCCCCTACAACATTTCCTCGCAAATCTTCTTCCGCATCCTTGAGGATAGAGACCTTATCCCTGTGACTGTGTGTATGATACAGAAGGAAGTCGCCGAGAGGATTGCAGAGAAGCCGGGCTCGAAGACCTACGGCATCCTGTCCGTCCTGCTTCAGGCCTGGTTCGACATTGAATATCTGTTCACAGTAGGCTCCGGGGCATTCGCTCCGCCTCCCAAGGTGCAGTCCGCCGTCATACGGCTCGTCAGGAACTCTCGCACCGCTCTCGGATGCGATGAGACTGCTTTCAAGAATGTCGTCAAGACGGCTTTCGGACAGCGCCGCAAGACATTGCGCAACTCCTTGAAGCCATTGATCTTGTCCAAGGCTTCTGCCGAAGGATGGGACACCGGGGCGTTGTCCGCTTTCGTCTCTGACCCGGTGTTCGAGATGCGTCCCGAGCGCCTCGGCGTGGAAGATTTCATCGCGCTGACCATCAAGTTGTCTTAGAAGCCCTGTCATGGCCGTATATAACAACATGAGGGTGACTAAAAAGTCCGTCGGCGTGACTAACAAGTCCCGTAAGGGACCGCACCGGATAGGTGCGAAGTACCCCTAATAGGGGTCGCAGCCTCAGCTGCGGGGGTTAATAGGCCCTTTAAGGGGGTGACTAAAAAGTCCGTCGGCGTGACTAACAAGTCCCGTAAGGGACCGCACCGGATAGGTGCGAAGTACCCCTAATAGGGGTCGCAGCCTCAGCTGCGGGGGTTAATAGGCCCTTTAAGGGGGTGACTAAAAAGTCCGTCGGCGTGACTAACAAGTCCCGTAAGGGACCGCACCGGATAGGTGCGAAGTACCCCTAATAGGGGTCGCAGCCTCAGCTGCGGGGGTTAATAGGCCCTTTAAGGGGGTGACTAAAAAGTCCGTCGGCGTGACTAACAAGTCCCGTAAGGGACCGCACCGGATAGGTGCGAAGTACCCC
>CAVECU010000037.1:10964-11970 GCA_963614015.1 uncultured Eubacteriales bacterium | reverse complement strand
CTATCGCCCTGCAGGGAGAATGGGGCAGCGGGAAGACGTCATTGATGAATATGTTGCGCTGGAATCTTTGTGACAAAGAGGATGCGCCATATTTCTCAATATGGATTAATACGTGGCAGTATTCGTTGATGAAGACCCCGAATCGGGCAATCATTGCCATCCTGGAGGGTATCATCAAGCAGATCGGCGCTCTTGACGGGAAATCTCAGCAATGGGAGGAGAGCAAGAAAAAGATTGGGGCAATCTTCAAGAAAATGGCGTCCGTCGGCACCAAGGTTGCCGTAGGCGCTGTCGGGATTGATGGCGGCGTCGTTGATGACCTGTTTTCCGGCGACGGAAATAATCCGCACTCTGACATTTTCCAGCTCAAAGAGGAAATATCCGGATTGATTGCCGCCGCCCTCGATGCGGCGCCCGACAAAAAGGGATTCACATTTTACATTGATGATCTTGATCGTATTGATCCGCCTGTAGCTGTAGAGATTCTCGAACTCTTGAAGAACATATTCGACCTTGAAAAGTGTATCTTCATTCTGGCAATAGACTATGATGTCGTCATAAAGGGGTTGAAGCCCAAATTCGGAGAACTTACCGACAAGAATGAGCGCGAATTCCGCTCATTCTTCGACAAGATCATCCAGCTTCCTTTCTCGATGCCGGTGGCTTCTTACAACATTGATTCCTTTTTGGTGGAGGCCCTCTCCAAGATTGAATTCTTCAGTAATAAAGAATTGGATGATACCAAGTTGATGGAAAACATTTCGGAGATTGCCAGACTTTCGGTCGGCACCAACCCCCGTTCTTTGAAGAGACTTACAAACACTCTGTCATTGATATCTATCATCAATGCGGAGATGGCTGCGGAGGTTCAGCAGAACCCCACATACAAGACGATAAACTTTGCTCTCATCTGCATACAGATAGCTTATCCTTATATATACAATCAGCTTGTTGAGGCTCCTGATTTCAAGAGCTGGGACGAGGGCGTCGCATCAAAGCTCAAACT
>CAVECU010000037.1:10501-10954 GCA_963614015.1 uncultured Eubacteriales bacterium | reverse complement strand
GATGAATTTGATGAGGATTGGGAGAAAATCGCGTTCAGGATGTGCCAGAAGGAGACATTCCTCAGTAATCGCGTATTTCAAGTCTCCGGACTGTTGAATAAAATAGCTGAAATCATCGGAGATGATGCCAAGCTTGGAGACACAATTGAATCAATCATTGCGCTGTCTGCCGTAACCAATCTGAAAGCATTTGACTCTGCTCCAAAGCTGACGAAATTCAATCGCGACAATTCTGAGTATCAGTTCAATGGCGTGACGTATTCAAAGAAGAAATCGTTGGTGACAGATGTGATTCTCCATTATGTTTCCGAGCATCCCGGAGCGACTAAAGCGGATATTCATAAAGCTTTCCGCATCAAGAACAATATGGACACCGTCTTCATCCCGGAGGACCTTTATAATGAATATTGGGAGCACGATCAGAAAAAGCTTGGCTTCTTCAAAGCTAAGGAT
>CAVECU010000037.1:0-10491 GCA_963614015.1 uncultured Eubacteriales bacterium | reverse complement strand
GAACTGGCCTTTGACAACGCAGGGACGACCGGCACAATTCAGCGCTTTCCTGGAGGCCTGCAAGTCATTGGGATATGAAATCAAGAAGCTGTTTTGAAATGGTTCCCGAATTTTATTATGCGGAATTATTTCAAAACAGCTTCTAAGTCCTGCTGACAATTAACGAAAAATCCCGAGCCTTTATACCGAGGCTCGGGATTTTCTTTATATATATCGCCCAATACTACATCATTCCGCCTTCAGGCATTGCCGGGGCTGCCGGAGCAGGCTCAGGGATGTCGGTGATGCCGCACTCGGTGGTGAGGAACATGCCTGCGACTGAAGCCGCATTCTCCAGAGCCACACGCGCTACCTTGGTAGGGTCGATGACGCCGGCCTCGAACATATTCACATACTCGTCAGTACGTGCATTGTAGCCGAAATCGCCCTTGCCCTCGCGGATCTTCTGGATGATGACGCTTCCGTCCACGCCTGCGTTCTTCGCTATCTGACGGAGAGGCTCCTCGATGGCGCGTGCCACGATGTGGATACCTGTAGTCTCGTCGTCATTGTCACCCTTGAGATTCTTGAGAGCCTCCGCAGCACGGATGTAAGCTACACCGCCGCCCGGCAGATAGCCTTCCTCCACGGCTGCGCGTGTTGCATTGAGCGCATCCTCCACGCGGTCTTTCTTCTCTTTCATCTCCACCTCGGTAGTGGCGCCCACGTAGAGGACAGCCACGCCGCCGGCGAGCTTGCCGAGACGCTCCTGAAGCTTCTCCTTGTCATAGTCGGAAGTGCTTGTGGAGATCTGCTTGCGGATGAGAGCGACTCTCTCTTCGATATCGTTCTTGTTGCCCGCACCGCCCACGATGGTGGTGTTCTCCTTGGTGATGGTGATCTTCTCAGCCTTGCCGAGCATGTCCGGAGTGGTGTTCTCCAGAGTGAATCCTCTCTCTTCGGAAATGAGGGTCGCACCGGTCAGAGTGGCGATGTCCTGAAGCATCTCCTTGCGGCGGTCGCCGAAGCCCGGGGCCTTTACGGCAGCCACTTTGATGGTACCGCGGAGCCTGTTGACAACGAGTGTCGTGAGAGCCTCTCCGTCCACATCTTCCGCGATGATTACCAGTGATTTGCCCTCCCTTGCGATAGGCTCGAGGACAGGAAGGAGATCCTTCATCGTGGAGATCTTCTTGTCCGTGATGAGGATGAGCGGGTTGTCAAACCTTGCCTCCATCTTGTCGGAATCGGTCATGAAGTAAGGCGAGATATAGCCCCTGTCGAACTGCATGCCTTCAACGACCTTGACCTCGGTTTCGGTGCCTTTGGCCTCTTCCACGGTGATCACGCCGTCCTTCTTGACCTTGGACATCGCATCCGCGATGAGCTTTCCGATGTTGGCGTCGTTATTGGCGGATACCGTGCCCACCTGCTCTATCTTGGAATAGTCGTCTCCGACTTTCTTGCTCTGTTTCTTAAGGTTGTCAACCACCGTGTCCACAGCCTTGTCGATACCTTTCTTGAGGTCGAGAGGGCTTGCGCCTGCGGTGACATTCTTCAGCCCCACGTTGATGATGGCCTGAGCCAGCACGGTAGCTGTGGTCGTGCCGTCACCGGCCTGCTCGTTGGTCTTGGAAGCCACTTCCTTGACCATCTGCGCACCCATATTGGCGAACTTGTCCTTCAGCTCCACTTCCTTGGCTACGGTCACGCCGTCCTTGGTGATCTGAGGAGCGCCGAACTTCTTGTCGATGACTACATTGCGGCCTTTCGGACCGAGAGTCACCTTCACTGCGTCTGCAAGAGCGTCCGCACCTTCCTTCATCTTTGAGCGGACATCCACATCGAATCTGATATCTTTTGCCATAATGTTTATCTCCTATTGTCGTTTGTTGTTACAATATTGCCAATATATCACTCTGACGGACGATGAGCACTTTCTTGTCGTCCACGGTGATCTCCGTTCCGGCGTATTTCCCGTAGAGAACGGTGTCGCCTGTCTTGACCTCCATAGGCTCGTCTTTCTTGCCGGGGCCGCAAGCGATCACTTTTCCTTGCTGCGGCTTCTCCTTGGCCGTGTCAGGGATGTACAATCCCGAAGCTGTCTTGGTCTCGGCCTCTTTAGGCTCGATGACCACTCTGTCTGCTAATGGTTTAATCATGATGTTATAATTTTAATGTTTCAATCTCGAGGCTTGTCTCGCGCAGCCCTTGCGGGGGCGTCAAGCCGGGTATCGGATATTCAACTGCCGTGCCATCCGCCGTGCAGTGACAATTTGGCAGATGTTGTCACGCCGAAGTCATTCTGTCCCGGCGGGCTTTCAAAACAGCTTCTCAGAGGTCACGAGTCCCGAAGTGACGGGCAGATGGTCTCAGCGGAGGGCGTTCCGTTTCTTCCGGACTTTGTTGTATATTTACGCCGCCGGACCGGAAGGCGGAAGACCGCAGGGGGCACCGCAGGCCGCATCCGGCAGGAAAAACCACACAAAGACACAAGTATGCGTATGTTCAGAAGATTGATGATGGCCGCGGCGGTTGTCTCCATCGTGGCCTGCAACGGCCCGGTGAAGACTCCGGACAGCGGATTCACCTCTTATATAGAAGCTTATACGGGCGGTACCATAGCCGCTGACGGAAATATAGTCGTAGTCCTGGCGGAGCCGGCGGGCTCTGTGGAGGGGACTGATTCCGAGCTGTCCGACAAAGCTGCCGGACTCTTCCGCTTCAGCCCGCAGATCAAGGGGACGGCCAAATGGGCGGGCCGGAAAAGAATCGTATTCACTCCGGACGAAGGGGAGCTGAAGCCGGCGACGAAATATCTCTGCACCTTCAGTCTGGACAAGGTCGCCGTGACCGACAAAGACCACAGACAGTTCAAGTTCGGCTTCACGACCGCACGCAGGTTATCTTCGCTGGAGAAGGGAAAGCTCACCATATCCGCTGCGGACCGCACGTCCGCCACCATCACCGGGACATTGACCCTGAGCGAGCCTCTGCGGACAGATGCCCCGGACAAGCTCCTGGAATTCAGCTATCCCGTGAAAGGTGCGGAGTTCAGCGTGAGCGCATCGGAAGACGGGAGGCGATATTCTTTCACCGCAAGCGGCCTGAAGAGAAGCTCTCCCGGCGGAAGGGACAATGTGCTCCGCGTCCGCTTCCGTCCCGGCGTGACAGGATTCGACCCATGCGATGACCTGGAAGCGGCGATTCCGCCTTCCGGCACATTCAAGGTGATGGGGGCCGAGCTCATTCCGGAGGAAGACAACTGTCTGGAGATAGTGTTCTCCGAGCCGCTGTCGGGCAATATGTCCGGACTCGTGACGGTGACCGCCGGTGATGCTCCTGTCCCGTGGTCAAGATATTCCGCGGAGGACAACCGTCTCCGTATCCATCTGGACAGCAAGCCTCTGTCGGATATCGCCGTCGAGGTCTCCGCAGATGTGAAGGACTTGGACGGCGCCAGGCTCGGGGAGCGCTGGAGCAAGACGTTCGGCTCGGCCGTCCCTCTTCCGGAGGTGTCATTTCCTGTGGAGGGCAACATCTTCCCGGATGCGGGCAATCTGATCGTGCCGTTCTCCGCCGTCAATCTCAAGGCGGTGGATGTGAGAGTGGTCAAGATATTTCCGGACAATATCCTAATGTTCCTTCAGGACAATGCCATTGAGGGACTGGCCGGCTCCAATGCTCTCCGCCGCGCAGGGAGACTCGTTTACAAGACCACGTTGCGTCTGGATACCGACTCGTCGCGGGACCTCTCGAAGCCGGGCACCTACAGTCTCGATTTGTCCGGGATATTCAGGCGGGAGCCCGGGGCGATCTACCGGGTACGGCTGTCGTTCAGGCAGGACTATTATATCCATTCTCCTTCCGGCGCGGATGACGCATGCGAAAGCCTTGTCAGCACGTCTTCGGGGCAGATGACCGAGGCGGATGAGGCGGTATGGGATATTCCGAACACGTATTATTACGATCTGGACTACGACTGGAGCATATACAACTGGCGGGACAGGAAGAATCCTCTGACTCCGACCTATTATATGGACTATGACTATCCGTGCCGCAATCTGATGTGTTCGAGGCTCGGTGTCGTGGCCAAATGGGCGGAGGCTTCGCAGGACAAGACAGGCGGACGGCTCTGGGTGGCCGTGAGCGACATCCTGTCCGCTGAGCCTGTGCAGGGAGCCGACATCAAGGTGTACAACTTCCAGCTGAGGCAGATAGGAAGTGCCACAAGCAGCAGGAGCGGTCTTGCGGAAATCGAGGTCAGCGGCAAGCCTTTCGCCGTAGCTGTCAGCAAAGGCGGCAGCGACACCTATCTCAAGGTGACAGACAGCGACGAGAAGTCGCTCAGCCGGTTCGATACCGGGGGCGAGACCGTCCAGAAAGGACTCAAAGCCTATATCTACGGCGAGAGGGGAGTGTGGAGACCCGGTGACACTCTGCATCTTACGATGATATTGCACGGCGATGCGGAGATTCCGCAGGAGCATCCGGCATCCGTGGAGATATACACTCCGCAGGGGCAGTTCTTCGCGAAGAAGATCTGCCGGAGGTCCGAGAACGGGTTCTATCCGTTCGACATCGCCACTGACAGCGGCAGCCCTACAGGACTATGGAATGCATATTTCAGAGTGGGCGGAGCGGCATTCCACAAGGCTCTCAGGATTGAGACCGTAAAACCGAACAGGCTGAAAATCAATACGACCGTTGGCGCGTCTGTCCTCAAGGCAGGTGGCAGGACGGACATCGGCATAGCCTCTTCGTGGCTTACCGGGCCTGCGGCTTCGGGTCTTGCGGCCAAAGTGTCCATGACGCTCAAGACCGGCAAACCTGCGTTCGGAGGCTTTGACGGATACGTATTTACAGACCCGGCAAGCAAGTTCGAGTCTTTCACTTCCGAGCTTATGTCCGTCAGATTGGATGGTGCCGGGACCGCTTCGGCCGCAGTGACATTGCCCAAGGCGGAGAACGCTCCCGGAATGCTCCTCGCCGACTTGCTGAGTTCTGTGACCGAAAGCGGCGGAGACGCCAGCTACGCCTCGCAGACAGTGCCTTTCTCCCCGTTCAGCGCGTATGTCGGTGTGAAGCTGCCTGCGGACGAGGACGGCTGCATCGAGACAGGCAAGACCTGCGCGATACCTGTCGCAGTCGTGGATGCCGATGGGAAGCGTGTTGCGGGACACCGCATCGAGTGGAGGATTTTCCGCCTGAAATGGAGCTGGTGGTGGGAGTCAAGGAAAGAACCGCTTGATTCCTACATCAATGCGTCCGGTGCTTCGGCTGTCGCTACGGGGACGGCGGTATCCGGGAAGGACGACATTACTGTGCCTTTCGCCGTGGCCGACGAGGATTGGGGGAGATACCTCATATATGTAAGAGACCTGGACAGCGGTCACGCATCCGGAGGCATCGTATATGCCGATGCCCCGGCCTGCCGCGGACGCTCTGACAGGCAGGATCCGGACGCTCCGGCGATGCTCGGCTTCTCTCTTGACCGGAAGTCCTACAAGGTCGGCGAGACGGCCACCGTATATGTCCCGGCAGCAGCCGGGGGAAGGGCTCTTGTCTCCATAGAGACATCCGGAGGCGTGCTCTCGGGGCAGTGGATAAAGACATCCGCCACCGGTGACACACCGTACCGGATAAAAGTGTCGGAGGAGATGGCCCCCAATTTCTATGTGCACATAACGCTGCTGCGCCCTTATGGCAATGCGTCGGACGGCCTTCCGGTCCGTATGTACGGCGTCCAGCCGGCTTTGGTGGAGAATCCCGGCTCGCATCTGCATCCGCTCATCTCGATGCCGGACAAGCTGCATCCGGAAGAACCTTTCACGGTGAAAGTCAGCGAGAAGAATGGCCGTAGGATGACCTATACTCTTGCCGTGGTGGACGAGGGGCTGCTGGACTTGACTGCATTCAGGACCCCGGACCCGTGGTCTGCGATGTACAGGAGAGAGGCCTTGGGCGTCAAGACCTGGGATATGTTTGACAATGTGTTCGGCGCCGCCGGGGGAGCGTTCTCCGCGATGTTCAGCATAGGCGGCGATGCCGATCTGATACTCGGGGCGAAAAAGGAAAACAGGTTCAATCCGGTCGTCAAAGTCCTGGGCCCGTTCACGCTGAAATCCGGCTCGCGGAGTCATCGCATCACGCTTCCTATGTATGTCGGCAGCGTCCGGGTGATGCTTGTGGCCGGCAGCGGTACAGCTTATGGCAATGCGGAGAAGACCGTTCCGGTGACATCTCCGGTGATGATCCTGCCTACTCTGCCGAGAGTGGCCGGATGCGGGGAGAAGCTGACGCTGCCTGTCAATGTGTTCGTCATGGAGGACGGCATCAGCACCGTCGCAGTGTCCGTGAAGTGTGAGGGCCCGCTGAAAGTGACGGGTGCGAAGTCCGCCGCAGTCGGGTTCGATGGCAAGGGCGACCGGATGACCGGATTCGCCCTGGAGGCTGATCCGGCGGCGGAGGGGATGGCCAAGGTGACAGTCACGGCCGAAGGCGGCGGACACAGGATGACGCAGACCATAAATGTGGAAGTGCGCAATCCTTCTCCGGCCGTCGTCAGCCACAAGGAGATGATGCTCCCGGGAGGTGCGACCATGACGTTCAGCTGCAGCCCGTTCAAGGCGGCTGACGGCGGGGAGTGCTTCATAGAAGCCGGCGGCACTCCGTCTGTCGGATGGGATGCCCTGTTCCGCTATATGTCAGACTATCCTCATTCGTGTACGGAACAGCTGTCATCCAAGGGATTGAGCCTCCTCTATGCCAAGAAAATGCTGTCGGATGCCAATGCTGCGGCGGCGGACAAGATGATACCCGGGATTGTCCGGGAACTGTATTCGAGGCAGCTTGCGGACGGAGGCTTCGCATATTGGCCTGGAAATGCCAATGCCGATGAATGGGTGACTTCGATGGCGGGTGAATTCCTCGTTGCCGCCGGCGCTGCGGGATATGATGTCAGCGGCGGAGTGGTGTCGTCCTGGAGCAGATTCCAGAAGCGGTGCGTGCAGAATTACCGCACTGCCAAGACTTATCCGATGAGCGACCTGGCCCAGTCATACAGGCTCTATTCTCTTGCCGTGGCGGGGACGCCTGAAGAAGCCGCCATGAACAGGCTCAAGGAGAGTGCGGAACTTTCCTGGCAGGCATCGATGATGCTGGCATCCGCCTATGCCGTCTGCGGTAAGAAATCCGTAGGGGCCGATATCCTCGCCACCCTGCCGGAAGGGCCGTCAGAGTGGGTATCGGATATGCGTACCTATGGTACTCCTCTGAGGGACAATGCTATAGCTTTGGAGGCGATGGCCCGCACCGGCAATGTCACCGGAGCGGTGGCCTATGCTCAGAAGATAAGCGGCTGCGGATTCGGCGCACGGGATTCCGTGGCCTTGCAGCGGGCCGGACTGTCCGAGTCCGGGCTTCAGCCGTGGTCGATGACAACGCAGGAGTCGGCATTCGTCAGCCGGGCGCTTTCGCTGCTCGCGGCGAAAGCTGCCACGGGCCCGGTGAGAGTCAGCATCGATGATGGAAGGAAGTCCGAGCTGCAGGCTCCCGAGGGCGGTGTGGCGAGATGTTCCGTCCGTCCGGAGGCCGGCAAAGTGACTGTCACCAGCGGGTCCGATGCTCCGGTATATGTGCGTCTTACCACAGTGTCGAAGCCGGCGTCCGGCACTCCGATGTCTGCGGCCTCATCGGGTATCGGTCTGGATGTGAAATATATGGGGCCTTCCGGCTCTCCGGTGTCCCCGGCGTCACTGCGTCAGGGGACGGAGTTTACGGCGGTCCTCAGGGTGTCCAACCTCAGCCGTGTGGAAGACCTCTGCAATCTGTCGCTCACCCAGATGATCCCGTCCGGATGGGAAATCGTGAGCGAAAGGCTTGCCGGCCGGGATGTCCCGACAGAAGGCAAATACGACTGGCTCGACATCAGGGACGACAGGAACGTGTTCTATTTCAGTCTCCCGAGAGCGTCTTTCAGAGAGTTCAGAGTACGGCTGCGTGCGGCTTACGAGGGAGTGTTCACTCTGCCTTCCGTAGTATGTGAGGCTATGTATGACACTTCTGTCTATGCCCGCACGGCTTCCGGGACGGCCGAGGTGACGAGATAGTGTCATGATGCGGCGCAGGCTGACTGTTGTGCTCGCGGCTCTCGCGGGGGGATTGGCGGTGTGGTATCTGCTGTGCCTGCCGAGGGATCTGTTTGCTGATGCGAGGTGGTCCACGGTGGTGCTGGACAGGAACGGAGAGCTTCTCGGGGCGAGAATCGCCGCTGACGGACAGTGGCGTTTCCCGATGGAAAAGATGCCGTCATCTTCCGGGAGGGAGAAATATTTCAAGGCGCTTGTGCGGTTCGAGGACAGGTGGTTCCGATTCCATCCGGGAGTCAATCCGGCATCCCTGATAAGGGCCGCCGTGGCCAATGTCCGGGCCGGACACGTGGTGAGCGGCGGAAGCACCATCTCCATGCAGGTCATACGGATGTCGAGGCGCAAGTCCCGCACAATGTGGCAGAAGGCAGTCGAAGCCATCCTTGCCACGAGGCTGGAGCTGAGATATTCCAAAGACGAGATTCTTGAGCTGTATGCGGCCAACGCTCCTTTCGGCGGCAATGTGGTGGGGCTCGAGGCTGCGGCGTGGCGTTATTTCGGCCGCCCCGCCGATGAATTGTCCTGGGCCGAGGCGGCCACGCTTGCCGTCCTGCCCAATTCGCCGTCGAGCATCCGCCCGGGCCGGGGCGGGGACAAGCTGCTGGCCAAGCGCAACCGGTTGCTTGTCAAGCTTCGTGATGACGGGCTGATGGGGGAGAGCGAGTGCGCCCTCTCCTGCGGCGAGCCTCTGCCGTCCTCTCCGCAGCCGCTTCCGTCCTATGCGTCCCACCTTGTGGACGACTATGCCTCGGGCAAGATTCCGGGCACCGGGCCGGGACGGAGCTACAGGACGGACATAGACTTGTCTTTGCAGCGCAGGGTTGAGGCTCTGCTGAGCAGGCGGAGCGCGGAACTTGCTGGGGAGGGGATAAATGATCTTGCCGCCGTTATAATGGATGTGCGTACCGGACAAGTGGTTGCGTATTGCGGCAATGCTGATCCGACAAGGAAGCGTCCCGGGTCTGATGTAGATATCGCACGCTCGCCGAGGAGTTCCGGGAGCATACTCAAGCCTTTCCTCTATTGTGCGGCTCTGCAGGATGGCGTCATCCTTCCGTATTCGCTGCTGCCGGACACGCCGGTGAACATAGGCGGGTTCACTCCGCAGAATTACAGTATGGATTATTTCGGGGCAGTCCCGGCGGCGGAGGCGCTGAGCCGTTCGCTCAATGTCCCTGCCGTGCATTTGCTCAGGGCGTACGGGGTGCAGAGGTTCCTGGAGATTCTGCGGGGGTGCGGGATGACGACATTCGGCAGGAGTGCGGAGGACTACGGGCTGTCGCTGATTCTCGGCGGCGGCGAATGCCGGCTGGATGAGGTCACGGCGGCGTATGCGGCGATGGCGCGGCAGTATATGGCGCCGGCTCCGGGACGTTTCCCGCTTTGTGACAGAGTGGCGCTCTGGTACACGCTGGATGCGCTCAAGGATGTGAACAGGCCTGACGAGATGGACTGGCGCATCATCCGGTCCGTGAGGAAGGTGGCGTGGAAGACCGGCACGAGCTATGGGTATCGCGATGCCTGGGCAGTCGGTGCGACCCCCGACTTCGCAGTCGGGGTCTGGGCGGGCAACGCCTCCGGCGCTGGCTCGCCCGTGCTCCTCGGAGCACGCACCGCCGGCCCTGTCCTCTTCGAGCTCTTCGGCCTCCTGCCCTCAACCTCCAGCTATGGCGTCCCTTCCTCTTCGGCCTCCGGCCATCAGATTGAGCCCTCTTCAGACGGCTGGTTCCCGTCACCGCAGTACGCCGACGGCATCCGTGTGGAAGTATGCCGCCGCAGCGGCTTCCTTGCCGGCGATGCCTGCGCCGACAAGGAAGCCGTCCAGCTCCCGGCCGCCGCGATGAATACACGCGTCTGCCCGTACCATTCCGTCCGGTCGGGCAGGATTGTCTTCCGCCTTCCGCCTGCGATGGAGTGGTTCTACCGCCGTCATCACCCGGAATACGGCAGCTCCGCATCCGCTGCGGGAGCGGATGCGGGCTATGTCGCCGGCGTTGATACTGATACTGGTGCAGGAGCCGATGCAGGCGGCCTCGCCGCCTTGCCTATGGAATTCATATATCCGGAAAACGGAAGCGTCATCACCATTCCGCAGCAGCAGGACGGTACACCGGGGGAAGTAGTCCTTAACCTTGCGCACCGTGATCCCGGCGCCACCGTTTATTGGCATCTGGACGGGGACTATCTCGGCGAGACACGATTCATCCATCACTTCCGCATCCATCCCTCTCCCGGACGCCACACCGTCACCGTTGTTGACTCTTCCGGAGCCACCCTGTCCGTCAGTCTGCGTTTTACGTGACAGAAGTCACGCCATCTTCCAGCCGTCGATGGTGCGGGTGTCGGAGGAGAAGTTGATGCC
>CAVECU010000036.1:7271-12051 GCA_963614015.1 uncultured Eubacteriales bacterium | reverse complement strand
CCATATCCCGCCTCTCATCGTGCGTGCGTCATGCGCGGACTGATGACCGGGGCATACATTCCTCCTTTTGTCCTGAAAAATCCTCCGCCTGCCCTTGCGCAAACGCAGATTATTATTACATTTGCAATCGGAAAACGAATCTTATGAATTTCAGTCACGTTTCACAGCATTATCATCACCTTATTTCTTTTGAAGTAGGGCGCTGACGGCGTGTTGAGTGATATGCGATATATGGACCCTGCTTCGTTACGGAGCGGGGTCTTTTGTTTTATACCGGAAGCCGTCCGGAAAGCCGGCTCCTCAAAACAGTTGATATATATGTTGAGAATTGCAATCCAGACCAAGGGGCGGCTCAATGAAGACAGCATCGCCCTTCTGAAAGACTCCGGAATATCCTTCCGCGAGCAGAATCGCCGGTTCCTGATGAAATCGTCGGACGGCCTTCTCGAAGCGCTCTATCTGCGCGATGACGACATCCCGCAGGCAGTATATGACGGAGCCTCCGATATAGGCATCGTAGGCTGCAACGAAGTGCTGGAGAAAGGGTTCGATGTGGACGTGCCCATGCAGCTCGGCTTCGGCGGGTGCCGTCTGTCGCTTGCCGTCCCGGAGGCGGAAGAATACAGCTCCCCGGAGTATTTCAACGGCAAAGTCATCGCCACCTCGTATCCGGGGATATTGGGCCGATACCTCGTCTCCAAGGGCATAACGGCCACCGTGAGGACCATTGCAGGCTCCGTCGAGATAGCTCCCGCTGCGGGCCTGTCCGATGCCATATTCGACATCGTGTCATCCGGGGCGACACTCGTGTCCAACGGACTCAAGGAAGTGGAGAAAGTCATTGACTCCCAGGCCGTGCTCATCGCACGCAAGGGGCTCCCGGAAGACAAGGCTGCGGAAGTGGAAGACCTTATGTTCCGGTTTCGCTCCGTCATAGCCGGCCGCAAACGCAAATATCTCCTTATGAACATCCCTGCATCCGCAGTCAAGGAGGCGGTGAGGATCCTGCCGGCGCTCCGGAGCCCTACACTGATGCCTCTCGCTGCGGACGGATGGTATTCGATGCATTCGGTCGTGACTGAGTCGGAGCTGTGGGACAAGGTGGCGCAGCTCCGGGCGATAGGCGCGGAGGGGATACTTGTGCTGGATGTGGAGAAGATAATCCTGTAGGGCGCGTCTCTGCCCCACTGCATAATGGGGTTATTACAAGGTAGTTATGAATGATATGAAGATATATGTGGAACCTCGCAGGTGTGACTGGCCCGACATCTGCCGCCGTCCGGACTTCGATGACGGCATCATCCGGGAGAGGGTGGCGGAGATAGTCCGCAGAGTGCGGACGGGCGGAGATGCCGCCCTGCGGAGCATTACGGAGGAAGTGGAAGGCCGCACCCTCGCCGGCATCGAAGTGTCGCCAAGGGAGATACGTGAGGCCGCGGACCGTGTCCCGGACTCTCTCAAGAAGGCCATCGGGCTGGCGGCCGGGAATATAGAAGCATTCCATTCCGCCCAGAAGACGGAGCCTGTACAAGTGAGTACAATGCCGGGAGTCACCTGCTGGCAGAAGGCTGTGCCCATCTCACGGGCCGGAATATATGTCCCCGGAGGCACTGCGCCGCTGTTTTCCACGGTCCTGATGCTCGCCCTGCCGGCCCGGATAGCCGGATGCCGGGAGATTCTGATGTGTACGCCGGCATCGTCTGACGGCAAGATTTCTCCGGCAGTCCTCTATGCGGCATCGCTGTGCGGAGTGACCCATGTATATGCAGTCGGAGGGGCCCAGGCTGTGGCGGCATTGGCCTATGGCACCGAGAGCGTGATGAAGGCTGACAAAATATTCGGCCCCGGCAACAGATATGTAGCTGCGGCAAAGCGCCTTGTGGCGGAAGACGGAGTGGCGGTGGATATGTTTGCAGGCCCTTCGGAAGTGCTGGTGATGGCCGACGGGACTGCGGATGCGGAGTTCGTCGCGGCGGACCTCCTCTCACAGGCGGAGCACGGACGGGACTCACAGGTGTGTCTGGTATGCAGCTCACAGGAGATTGTGGACAAGGTGAAAGCCTGCATGGAGACGCAGATTTCCGCGCTTCCGAGGCGGCGGACGGCTGAAGCGGCACTTGAAGGGAGCATGGCCGTCGTATTGTCCGACATCGGAGAGATGACGGCATTCGCCGATGCGTACGCCCCTGAGCACCTGATTATCAATACTTCATCGCCATGGGACGTGGCATCCGGCATTACGGCTGCGGGCAGCGTGTTCATCGGCGGATATTCCCCCGAGAGCGCCGGAGACTATGCCTCCGGGACCAACCACACGCTTCCGACATCAGGTACGGCGGCAGCCTCATCCGGAGTCAATCTGGACAGCTTCCTCCACAAGATCACCTATCAGCAGCTGACGAGGGACGGACTTGCCTCCCTTGCCGGAACGATAGTCGAGATGGCCGAGGCGGAAGGACTTCAGGCCCACGCCAATGCCGTGAAAGTGCGCTTGGGGGAGATGACCCGGAAGATGAAGGATATAAGATGATGGATAATAGATAATGCACTGTGAATATGAAACTTACTGAACTTGTTCGTCCCAATGTCCGCTCCCTTGAGAGCTATTCTGGCTGGAGGGACACCGCAGGAGACTTGAACGCATGCAGGCATCCGGTGTTGCTGGATGCCAATGAGAATCCCTATGACAACGGAGTCAACCGCTATCCGGACCCGTTCCAGACGAGGCTGAAAGAAGCATTGTCTGGTGTCAAAAGCATACCGGCCAATCATATATTCCTCGGCAACGGAAGCGACGAAATCCTGGATATGTGCTACCGCATCTTCTGTGAGCCGGGAACCGATGCCGCGGTGGCATTCACCCCATCGTTCAGCATGTACAAGGTCTATGCGGCCATCAATGCGGTGAAATTCATAGAAGTACCGCTTGAAGTGGACTACACTCTCAGCCCGGACAAGATGCTCTCCGCAGCCGCCAGGGCCGATGCGGAAATCCCCGGCCGTGTCAAGCTCATGTTTATCTGCAATCCCAACAACCCTACCGCCGGCTCCGTCCTCACACCGGAGCAGATACGCGACATCGCCGGCAGATTCGGGGGAATCGTGATTCTGGACGAGGCCTATATCGACTTCTCCTCGCGGAAAAGCATGCTGGACGAGCTGGACGCGATGCCTAATGTCATTATCCTTCAGACACTTTCAAAGGCATTGGGAATGGCGGGCCTCCGCATCGGGATGGCATTCGCATCAGAGGAGATCATCGGATATTTCAACGCTGTCAAGCACCCGTACAATATCAGCACGACGGTGGTGGAGGAAGCCTTGCGGCTTCTCGGCAGGAACTGGGACCGTGAAGTGAAGCGGATGGTCAGCGAACGCGGGCGTATCGCGCAGGCCCTCTCCGGCCGTCCCGGCATCATCAAGGTATATCCGAGCGACACCAACTTCCTGCTCATCAAGGCGGAAAGGTCAGAAGCGCTGTGCCGCTACCTTCAGAGCGGCGGCATCATCGTCCAGGACCGCACACATTCTGCCGGATGCGAAGGCTGCATCCGCCTGTCGGTGGGGACCCCGGAGCAGAATGACACGCTGCTCAGCCTCTTCGCCGCCTTCTATGAGGGCGGCTCCCCGGAGGCTCTGCCGAGGACGGCGACGCTATGCAGGAAGACTGGTGAGACAGACATAAGGGTCTCGGTGGATCTGGACAATGACGAAGTGACCTATATCGACACCGGGATAGGATTTTTCGACCATATGCTGGACCAGATAGCCCGCCACGCCGCGATTTCGCTGAGAATCCTGGCGGAAGGAGACACCGGAGTGGACGAACACCATACGATGGAAGATGTGGCGATAGCTCTGGGTCGGGCAATCAGGACAGCTCTCGGAGACAAGCGGGGGCTGGAGAGGTATGGATTCGCTCTGCCGATGGACGAGAGCAGGGCGCTGGTGCTGATTGACTTCGGCGGCAGGGCGGATCTGGAGTGGGATGTCAAGTTCCCTTCAGAGGCGGTGGGCGGCGTGCATACGGAGATGTTCAGGCATTTCTTCGCATCCCTCAGCGAGGCCATGCAATGCAACTTGCAGATATCCGCACGCGGAGACAACAGCCATCATCTTGCGGAAGCCGTGTTCAAGGCATTTGCGCGGGCTCTGCGCCGAGCCGTCCGCAGAGACACCTCCGATGCCGAAATCCCATCGAGCAAAGGAATATTGTTCTGAGAAGAAACAGCTTCGGAGATATGATAGCGATAATTGACTATGAAACAGGCAATCTGAGATCCGTGGAGAATGCGCTACGCCGTCTTGGGGCCGAATATGTCCTGACATCCGACAAAGATGTCATCACTGCGGCGGACAAGGTGCTCCTCCCCGGAGTGGGCGAAGCCTCGACATCGATGGCGCGACTTCGTGAGCGTGGGCTTGACAGCCTGATCCCGGCGCTCCGGCAGCCTGTCCTCGGCATCTGCATCGGCATGCAGCTGATGTGCAGGCATAGTGAGGAGGGTGACGTGGACTGCATGTCGATATTCCGCCCGGATGTGCGCAAGATGCCTTCCGGAGCTTCCGTCAAGGTCCCGCATACGGGATGGGACAGGCTCGGACGGCTCGAAGGCGCATTGTTCCGCGATGTTCCGGAGGGCGTATATGTCTATTTCGTACACTCGTTTGCCGCCGGTGTCTGTGACGACACGTCTGCCGTATGCTGCAGCGGAGCGCCGTTCAGCGCGGCTCTCTCCCGTGACAATTTCTACGGCGTACAATTCCACCCCGAGAAAAG
>CAVECU010000036.1:4391-7261 GCA_963614015.1 uncultured Eubacteriales bacterium | reverse complement strand
CCGGCGATAGATCTCATCGAAGGAAAGGCGGTAAGGCTTGTGCAGGGTGACTATTCCCGGCAGAAAACCTATTCGGACGACCCTGTGGCGGTAGCCGGGGCATTCGCATCCGCAGGAGCGGAGTGGCTGCATCTTGTGGATCTGGACGGCGCCCGCACGGCCTCCCCGGCCAATGTCCGGGTGCTGGAGGAGATTGTCCGCAGCACATCACTGAAAGTGGAATGGGGCGGCGGAGTGCGCTCAGCCGGGACGGCGGGGCGTCTGCTCGATGCCGGAGCGTCAAGAGTTGTATGCGGCAGCATTGCCATAAAGGAGCCGGAGCTGTTCTCCCGCATTCTCGGAGAATACGGACCGGACAGGATCGTGCTCGGGGCGGATGTCCGGGACGGCAAAGCCGCCGTGGAAGGATGGACGGACTCGTCCGATGCCGATGCTCCGGCGCTGATAAGAAGATTTCTACCGGACGGGCTGGCCCGGGTCGTCTGCACGGACATTTCCAGGGACGGGATGCTGACAGGTCCGGAATGGAGCCTCTACAGGAGCCTCGCGGCGGCATTTCCGGGACTCCGCATCACGGTCAGCGGCGGAGTGTCGTCAGCGGATGACATCCGCACGGCGGAGTCGCTCGGGGCAGACTCGATCATCATAGGCAAAGCCCTGTATGAAGGGAAGATAACCTTGGAGGAACTCGAAGTATGGTGGCGAAACGCATAATCCCCTGTCTGGATGTCAAGGACGGCAGGACTGTGAAAGGCATCCACTTCGAAGGCCTCAGGGATATAGGCGATCCTGTGGCTCTGGGAGAGAAATATGCCCGTGACGGCGCTGACGAGCTGGTCTATCTGGACATCAGCGCCACGCTTGAAGGCCGCAAGACCTTCACGTCGCTCGTCGGGCGCATAGCGGAGCGGATAAACATACCGTTCACCGTGGGCGGCGGCATATCCGATCCGGACGACGCGGCAAGGCTCCTTGATGCCGGAGCGGACAAGATAGCGCTGAATTCGGCGGCTGTCCGCAGTCCAGGACTGATAGACAAGCTGGCGTCGAGATATGGCAGCCAGTTCGTTGTAGCCGCCATAGACGCCAAGCGCGTCGGCGGCAGCTGGAAAGTTGCCATCTGCGGAGGCAAGCAGGTGACAGATCTGGATCTTTTCTCCTGGACATCGGAAGTGCAGTCAAGGGGAGCCGGCGAGGTGCTCTTCACCTCGATGGACAACGACGGGACGCGCTCCGGCTATCCCTGCGACGTGATGGCGGAGTTGTCAGACTTGCTGTCCATACCGCTGATTGCATCCGGAGGTGCCGGCTCGGTGCAGGACGTGATAGATGTGCTTACCAGAGGGAAGGCCGATGCCGCCCTGATAGCCAGCCTGTTCCACTACGGCGAGCTGACAGTGGGGGCTCTGGGCAGGGCGCTCCGCGAGGCCGGAATAGAAGTCGCCATCCCCTTCGGGGAGCTTTGCGTGCGGTCGGAACAGGCTCGGCCGGCATCGGTGATCGTCTGAAAAAAGTATTGTTTGAAAAGTATTTATGGAGTTGATATTATGGAAAAATTGAATTTCGGAGATTTCGATCTCTCGCGCAATGCGGACGCCCTTCTGCCGGTGATAGTGCAGGACTGCTGTTCGCTCAAAGTGCTCATGCTCGGGTATATGAATGAAGAAGCCTTTGACAGGACCATGTCGGAGGGCAAAGTGACATTCTTCAGCCGCAGCCGGCAGTGTCTCTGGACAAAAGGGGAGACCAGCGGCAACTGGCTATGGGTAAGGGAAATGTACAAGGATTGCGATAGCGACACCCTGCTCATAAAGGCCGAGCCCGCAGGGCCCGTGTGCCATCGTGGGACAGTATCCTGCTTCGACACGGAGGATTCGGAGGGCTTTGTCCGCCTCCTGCAGCAGGTCATACAGGATCGTCACGCCAAGATGCCGGAAGGCTCATATACTACGAGACTGTTCACCGCCGGTGTTCCCAAGATGGCGCAGAAAGTGGGGGAGGAAGCCGTGGAGACCGTCATCGAGGCCGTAAACGGCAATCAGGCCAGATACATCTATGAGGCATCTGACCTGATTTATCATCTTCTTGTGCTGAATGAGGCGATGGGCGTGTCTTTGTCCGATCTTGAAAGAGAATTGCTGTCAAGGCACAAATAGCCGGCATCTCCGGCAAGGCACGCTGTCCCGGCGGCACCTGTCCCGGCGGTGCGTAACCGGCCGGGGCTTACATCATCGGAGGTGGCGGGCCGCCCGGGCCTCCGCCTCGGGGACCGCCGCCTGGGCCGCCCCTCATCCCTCTGTTGGAGCTCATCGTGCCGAATCTCCAAGTGAGCGAGAGGATTACATAGCGTCCAAGGGTGTTGTTCCAAGTCTCTGTGTGGTAGTTGGCAGAGTCGCTGATGGACAGATTCTTGGCCTGGTTGAGAGCGTCATAGACTTTCAGCGCCAGAGTGAACTGTTTCTTGAACAGCAGCTTGGAGACCTCGGCATTGAGGATGTATTCGTCATCCTGCGGAGTCGTGTAGCCTCTGTACCAGTTGTAGTTGAAGTCGGACGCCAGAGTGATGCCGCCCGGGATTGTCCAGTTCATCGAGGCGTTGACCTGATTGTTCCAAGTCGTGTTGGTGTTGGCGGAAGCTATCGTGTACCAGGACTTGGCGACCCTTGTCCTTCCGCCGCCGGTAAGCTCCACGAAATCATTTCTGTAAGTGAGCCTTATGCGCTCGCTCAAGTTCATAGACTGGATATTGTTCTCGGTGAAGATTTCACTCTTGCCGGGATTCGGGTAGTCTGCGAGGAACGTGTCATAGTCGAACACGTCGCCGTCATAGTATTTGCCCGTATCGAACGAGCTCTTCCCCACGTATGAAG
>CAVECU010000036.1:0-4381 GCA_963614015.1 uncultured Eubacteriales bacterium | reverse complement strand
GGCGACTGGGTGAAAGTCCCTTCCAGACCGCCGTGGACGGAGAGGAACGTAGTCTTGTTCGTGTAGCCGAAGTCTCCACGCATCGAATGCTGGAAATACGGCTTCAGCGTCGGATTACCCAGGGACACGTTCAGAGGGTCCGTGTTGTCCGGCACCGGCATGAGCTGAGAGGTGGTCGGCTGCGAAGAATTTCCGAAATAGAATCCGCGCACGTTGGTGTTGTCATCGATGTCGTACCAGAGCATTGCGGAAGGCGACCAGTTCACGACATTGCTGTCGTAGCTCTTGCCGTTGGTCTCGTTGTGGGTGATCGTAGGCACTACCGACGCGCCGAGCTGGGCCCTGATCTTGTCTTTCTGGAACATGAAGTTCGCGCCTGCCCTGTGGGTCTGGTATCTGTTGATGATCTTGCTGGAATAGGTGTCGTTCAGCACTTCGCCTACGGGGTTGAATATCATGTTGTCCGTACCGAAGCCGTCCACGGTTCCGGAGTCGAACGTGTTCTTCGTGGAGTTGTTGCTGCTCCAGCTGTACTGGTAGTTCGCCTCAAGATAGAACCCTGCGCCGAGAGGCTCCGTATATACGAGCCGTCCGCTCATGGATGACGCCTTGGACGTGCGGTCATATCTCTGGTTGACAATCTCTTCGCCGGCCTCTTCCCCGTCAGCGGAGGCATAAGTCTTCGTGAGGGACTGGTTCAGCCCTGTGAGGTCGTTGTTGCTGAAATTGTAGTTGAGATTGAATGACAATGTCCTTCCCGGGATGCCGAGTCTCTGGCGGAGGAGGAAGAATCCGTTCGCCGTCCAGCTGTCATTGTTTCCCAGACTGTTGGTGAAGCCCTCGTTCTTGTCAGTGAGGGTGCCGTCAGCGGAGGCTTGGCTGCGCGTGGTGAACTCCGAATATTCGCCGTAATCGCCCTTGCCCACATTGAACTGCGGCTGGAAGAGTATGGAAGTGTTTTCCGAGAATTTGTGCTCAACCCTCGCTCCGAAGCGGTGGCCGCTCGTGTTGTTGTAGCTGTTGCCGTCGTTGTGGTACAGCAGGCTCGACCCATCGTCGAGATATGTCGTCTTGTCGCTTATCTCCTTGACGGTGTTGCGGTTGTCATTGAACAGGTAGTTGCCGGCGAGATCCATCTTGTCATCGAACAAGTCCCAGGAGCCGTTCACTCCGCCCATCCAAGATGATGAGATTCCGTTGCGGCTGCCCCATCCGCCGTTGCCCCGGCCCATACCGCCTCCACCGCCTCTCATCGAGCGCATCATGCTGCCGGCCAGGTCGTTGAAGCCTCGGTTGTTGGTGTTGTTGCCGTTCAGAATGACACTGAGCTGGCTCTTGTCGGTGAACCGGCCCATGAACGCCGCGCCCTGATAACGCCAGTCGCCGTCGCCGTAGGTCGTGTTCTGAGGCCAGTCGTGTCCGCCTCCGGCCATCACATTGCCGAAGACTCCGTTCATCATTCCCTTCTGGATGGAAAGGTCGATCACGGTCTCCTCCTGACCGTCGTCAATGCCGGTGAACTGCGCCTGCTCCGATTTCTTCTGCACGACCTTCACTTTCTCCACTATCTTGGACGGAATGTTCTTGGTCGCGAGCTGCGGGTCGTCCAGGAAGAATGTCTTGCCGTCTATGGTGATCTTGGAAATCGTCTTGCCGTTGGCCGTCACGCTTCCGTCTTCGCTGACCTCCACGCCCGGAAGCTTCTTGAGGAGATCTTCGAGCATGTCATTGTCGGTGGTCTTGAAAGAGGAGGCGTTGTACTCGACTGTGTCCTTCTTGATGACGATAGGGTTGCCGGCAGCCGATACGCTTGCCGCGTCAAGTACCTGTCTGTCAGGCTCCATCTTGATGACACCCAGATCGAGCGACTCCTTCACGGTGATCACTTTCTCTGCGGTCTTGTATCCGAGAAGCTCAGCCTTGAATGTGTATTTGCCCGGCTGGACTTTTTCCACCACGGCCTTGCCCTTGTCGTCGGAGAGCGCATATTTGCTGGCGGAAGTGGCTCCGTCCTTGGTCAGCGAGACCGTGGCGTAGCCTATCATTTCGCCCGAGGATGCATCCTGAAGCACGGCCGTCACCGAACGTGACTGGGCGGAAGCCGCAAAAGAAAAGGCGAGCGCCGCAGCAAGCCCGCACAAAACAGCGATAACTTTATTCATCTTTTGTAACACACTATTTGTCCTGTCGCCAAGTCCTTTTCGGCGTTCATCACCGTCCGGAAATCCGCCGGCGGGACTTGCAAACAGTCTTTAGACACGGATCCGCTGTCGGGGTTTAGAACCCGGGGCGGAAATAATTGCTTTTTCTTCGGAACCTTCCCTTTACTTGACTCTGTCCGGGTTGGCGGCGATGAACTTCTCCCACGAAGTATGCCCTCCTGCGGAGACAATCGGGCTGGAGAGCTGATAATAGTGGCACATCGCGATCGCCAGGGCATCGGTCGCATCCAGAAACTGCTCCTCGATGTCGATACGGAGGATTTTCTGCAATATGGTGCTGACCTGCACCTTGGATGCCCCTCCGTTGCCCGTGACAGCCACTTTCGCCTTCCTCGGCGCATATTCCGTGATGGGGATGTCCCTCGTGACGGCGGCGAGCATCGCAGCCCCCTGCGCCCGTCCGAGCTTCAGGATCACCTGGGCGTTCTTGCCGTAGAACGGGGACTCGAGCGCCATCTCGTCCGGAGAATATTTGTCGCAGACGGCTCCTACTTCCGTATAGATGCGGCGGAGCTTGTCGTAAGGGTTCTCCTCCTTGCGGAGGTCAATCACTCCCATTCCGGCATATTGCGGCTTGCCCGATGTGATACGCACAACCCCGAAACCAAGAATGTTGGTTCCGGGGTCTATGCCTAATATCGTCAGATTTCTGTCCAATGTGTCTTCGTCCGATATGGATGCGCTTACTCGATGCAGTCGAATCCGGTATATGGACGGAGCACTTCAGGGATGACGATCTTGTCGCCTTTCTGGTTGTCCTCAAGCATTGCGGCCACCACACGCGGCAGAGCCAGCGAACTTCCGTTCAGAGTGTGGCAGAGCTGCATCTTGCCGTTCGCATCCTTGTATCTGAGATGGAGACGGTTGGCCTGATATGTCTCGAAGTTCGATACTGAAGAGATCTCCAGCCATCTTCCCTGAGCCGCGGACCAGAGCTCGAAATCGTAAGTGATAGCCGACGTGAAGCTGAGGTCGCCTCCGCACAGACGGAGAATCCTGTATTTGAGACCTAGAGCATCCACAAGACCTTCGACGTGTGCAATCATCTCGTCCAGAGCCGCATAGGAGTCTTCCGGCCTTTCGATTCTCACTATCTCCACCTTGTCGAACTGGTGAAGCCTGTTGAGACCTCTCACGTCCTTGCCGTAGGAACCTGCCTCGCGGCGGAAACAAGGAGTGTAGGCGGTGAGCTTCTGCGGGAACTGGTCGTTGCCGAGGATCTCGTCACGGTAGATGTTGGTGACAGGCACTTCGGCTGTCGGTACCAGGTAGAAATCGTCCAGACCGACATAGTACATCTGCGCCTCCTTGTCCGGGAGCTGTCCTGTGCCGAATCCCGAAGCGGCGTTGACCATCACAGGAGGCTCCACCTCCTTGTATCCTGCGGCCGTGTTGCGGTCGAGGAAGAAATTGATCAGCGCTCTCTGGAGCCTGGCCCCTTTGCCTTTGTACACCGGGAATCCCGCTCCCGTGAGCTTCACTCCGAGATCGAAATCGATGATGTCGAACTTCTTGGCGAGGTCCCAATGCGGAAGTGCGCCCTCCGGGAGGACGATTTCCGGGCCGCCCATTTTCACGACCTGATTGTCCTCCGCACCTTTGCCCGGTACGACGAGGTCGCAAGGGATGTTCGGCAGGAGCACCAGCTGTGCGTCAAGCTCCTTGCCTGTGGCGTCAGCCTTGGCGAGAAGCTCGGTGGACTTGGCTTTCAGCTCTGCGACTTCTTTCTTCGCCTGCTCGGCTTCCGCGCCCTTGCCTTCTTTCATCAGACCGCCTATGAGGCCGGCCTTCTGCTTCTGCTGTGCAAGCAGGGCGTCGCTCTCAGTCTGGAGAGCTCTTCTCTCGGCGTCCAGCCTGAGGACGTTGTCCACAATGGCCTTTGCGTCAAAATTCTTTACTGCAAGCTTCCTGACCACGAATTCCGGGTCATCGCGAAGCAATTTGAGCGTCAGCATAATATAGAAACCCCTCCGAGTTTAGTTCTCAAAAGGGATGACTGATACGAATGACTTGTTTTCTCTCTTCCTGGTGAACTTCACTGTCCCGTCAACGAGAGCATAGAGAGTGTGATCCTTGCCCATTCCTACGTTTCTGTCAGGATTGTGGACGGTGCCCCTCTGGCGTACAATGATGTTGCCGGCCTTTACGACCTCACCGCC
>CAVECU010000035.1:0-12109 GCA_963614015.1 uncultured Eubacteriales bacterium | reverse complement strand
CTTAAAAGCTACAGATTCCTGAGCAGGTTGGACATGTTGACTTTCTTGTCAATCATTGTCCTCAACTCCGCGATAGGCACACGTGTCTGCTCCATGGTGTCGCGGTCACGCACCGTCACGCATCCGTCGTTGAGGGACTCGTGATCGACAGTCACGCAGAACGGCGTGCCGATGGCATCCTGACGGCGATACCTCTTGCCTATGCTGTCTTTTTCGTCGTACTGATAGTTGAAATCGTATTTGATCTCGTCCACCACTTTCTGCGCCAGCTCAGGCAGCCCGTCTTTCTTGATGAGCGGAAGCACTGCCACTTTCACCGGAGCGAGCGGAGCCGGAATGCTCAGGACAACGCGGCTCTCCCCTCCCTCAAGTTCCTGTACGTGATAGGAATGGGACAGAACTGCGAGGAACATGCGGTCCACGCCTATCGATGTCTCCACGCAATACGGAGTGTAGCTCTCGCCTGTCTCCGGATCAAAATACTGGATCTTCTTGCCCGAGATCTTGGCGTGATTGCCAAGGTCGAAGTCAGTTCTGGAGTGGATTCCCTCCAACTCCTTGAAACCGAACGGGAAATTGAACTCGATGTCAGTCGCGGCATTGGCATAATGCGCCAGCTTCTCGTGGTCGTGGAAACGGTAGTTCTCCGCTCCCATCCCGAGGTTCACATGCCATTTCATACGGTTCTCTTTCCATTTCCGGAACCATTCCATCTCGGTCCCGGGCTTGCAGAAGAACTCCATCTCCATCTGCTCGAACTCCCTCATTCTGAAGATGAACTGGCGAGCCACGATCTCATTTCTGAAAGCCTTGCCGATCTGGGCGATTCCGAACGGAATCTTCATGCGGCCGGTCTTCTGGACGTTGAGGTACTCCACGAAAATGCCCTGCGCCGTCTCCGGACGGAGGAATATCTTGTCATCGGCATCGCCGGTGTTGCTTATCTGCGTGGAGAACATCAGGTTGAACTGACGGACATCCGTCCAGTTCGCCGTGCCGGAGATAGGACAGACTATCCCGCAATCAAGTATTATCTGCTTGTATTCCTTGAGGTCATTTGCCTGTTCCGCAGCGACATAGCGGCTATGTACCTGGTCATACTTGGCCTTCTCGCGGAGCACGTTGGGATTGGTCTGGCGGAACTTCTCCTCATCGAAACCGTCACCGAATTTCTTGCGGCCTTTCGCCACTTCCTTCTCGATTTTCTCCTCTATCTTGCCGAGATAATCTTCGATGAGATTGTCCGCGCGATATCTCTTCTTGGAGTCTTTGTTGTCGATCAGAGGGTCATTGAATGCGGCCACGTGACCTGATGCGACCCACACTTTTGGATGCATGAAAATGCAGGAGTCGATCCCCACCACGTTTTCATTGAGACGGGTCATCGCCTCCCACCAATATCTCTTGATATTGTTCTTGAGCTCCGAGCCCATCTGGCCATAATCATAGACCGCTGCGAGGCCGTCATATATCTCACTTGAAGGGAAGATGAATCCATATTCCTTGCAGTGTGCAACCAAGACTTTGAAAAGTTCATCCTGTGTCATAACAGTATATTCTTTTGTTTGTTATCTGTCAGTGTCGGGACTGCGTCCTCTCCCAGACGGCATGTGCCCCCGACGGGAGCCGCAAATTTAAGGATTTCGAATCTGTTTTCAAACAGAGAATATTTCCGGGAACGCCTCCTCATCTTCCCTTGAGACAATCCCCCGCAGCGGAACCATCACGAAAGCCCTCTCCTTCATCATCGGATGAGGAATCGTAAGCCTGTCTGTCCGGAGCCGTTCCCGGCCATAGAGCAGTATGTCCACATCTATCGTCCGCGAATGATATATTCTCCCCCCGGAAGCGTCATATTCGGGGCTGTCATCTCTTCCCAGCATCCTCTCTATCCGCTTGCACAAGTCCAGCAGACCGGTCGGGGTCACATCCGCCGCGACTGCAATCCTCACGACGCAATTGAGGAATTTCTCCTCCGCGGTGAAGCCCCACGGCTCAGTCTCAATGATATCGGACACTTTGTCCACAGTGATGCCCTCGGCTGCGCCGAGCATTTTCACGGCACTTTCGATATTGGACAGCCTGTCTCCGGCATTGCTGCCGAGACCGAGATATGCAACCGTCCCGGAAGCTGCGGAAATCATATCGTGGAAATCTGTTTGAGCCTGACTAATCGGCATCCAGCCCGAGCTCCACCAGTGCTTCCTCGGACAACATGCTCTTGTCCCAGGCCGGGGAGAAGACAAGTTCTATGTTGCAGGCTGTTATCCCCGGCACGTCCTCCACGGACGCCTTGACATCGGCCATCACTTCATCCGCCATAGGACAGTTCGGAGCAGTGAATGTCATCTTGATGAAAGCCTCGTGCGCCTTGTTGATGACCAGTTCGTAGATAAGGCCCAGATCGTAGATGTTGACCGGAATCTCGGGGTCATACACCTGCTTCAATGCTTTGATGACATCGGTGTACAACGGAGCGAGCGCCTTGGCGTCCTCCGCCGTGATCACCTCATTGTCACTTTGTCTTGTATTATCTTCCATTGTTTCTGTCATTTAGAAGCTGCCCGGACAATATCCGGACCGCAATGTCAGTCCCGCCGCATATTTTCCGCTGCGACGGCTTTGATTGTCGCAATCATCGACACAAGACCGTTCGCCCTTGTCGGTGAAAGATTTTCCTTGAGCCCGATCTTGTTGATGAACCCGAAATCCGAGGCCGCAATCTCCTGCGGCGTGCGACCGGAGTACAGGCTTATGAGCAGGGATATGATGCCTTTCGTGATGATGGCATCGCTGTCCGCTGTGAAGAATATCCTCCCATCTTTCATCGTCCAGTCGAGCCACACTCTTGATTGACAACCTTTTATAAGCTTATCATCCGTCTTGGCCGACTCCGGATAGGAATCCAGATTCTTCCCGAGTTCTATCAGATATTCGTACTTGTCCAGCCATTCGTCATAAAGCGAAAATGTCTCCACCACTTCCGCTTCAGCCTGCTCCAACGTCTTGTTCTGCTCCATTGTCCTCAACTAACTTAACATATCTATCGCCTTGTCAAGCGATTTTATGAAATATTCAGCCTCTTCCATCGTATTGTACGGGAGAAGCGAAAGCCTAAGCATCCCGGTGACTCCGAATCTGTCCATCACAGGCTCGGCACACATCTGCCCGGAACGGACAGCTATTCCCATCTTGTCAAGAATCAGCGCCAGATCCTCGTGATGCACGCCATCTACAGCGATGGAAAACAGGGGTACCTTCTCCTGCGGCGATACCGGACGGCCATATACCGTTATCCTGCCGTCTCTGTCCAGAGCCTCGGCGAGATAAGCCTTGATGTCTTCTGAATATTTCTGTATGTCTTTATTATTCAACAACTTAAACATCTCTATCGCCGGCACGAGCGTAGGGACTCCTGTGATATTCTGCGTCCCGGCCTCATATTTCTCCGGCAGCGGAGCATAAGTCGTACCCGAAAAGCTGACAGTCGATATCATCTCGCCTCCGCCCATAAAAGGAGGCATCTTATCGAGCCATTTTTTCTTTCCGTAAAGGACTCCGACACCTGATGACGCATAAATCTTGTGCCCCGAGAACACATAGAAATCACAATCGCACTCACTCACGTCCATACCGTTGTGGACGACTCCCTGCGCCCCGTCGATGAGGACGGGAACTCCCTTTTCGTGACAGGCGGCGACTATTTCCCGCACAGGATTGACAAGTCCGAGAATATTGGAAATCTGGGATGTTGCCACAAGCCGTGTCCTCCCTGTAAGAAGCGCCCTCAGAGATTCAATGTCATAATGCCCCGTGTCATCCACTTTCAGCACCTTCAGCACGGCTCCTTTGCGCGCGCACATCATCTGCCACGGCACTATATTGGAATGGTGCTCCGCTTCCGACACCACTATCTCGTCACCTTCCCCGACAAACGCCTCTCCGAAGCAGAAGGCCACAAGATTGATGGCGGCGGTGGCTCCGGATGTGAACACTATTTCCTCACGGCTTTCCGCATTGAGAAAATCCCTCACGCAGTCACGAGTCCTCTCATATTCGTCGGTCGCCTCCTCCGCGAGACGATGCACTCCGCGGTGGATATTGGCATTGGACTCCCGGCACAGCTGATCCCACTTGTCAATGACGGCCAGCGGCTTCTGGCTTGTCGCGGCATTGTCGAAATAGACCAGATTCTTCCCGTAGATTTTTCTGGAAAGAATCGGAAACATCTCTCTTATTTCATCGACTGCGGTCATACCTGTCAAGATTGAAACTGCAAATTTAGCAAGAATAGTAGAATACTTGTATTCATCGTTCCGATGAATTTTAGGCTTGAGACCAAAAAGCCTAAAAGACCCCTTAACCCCCGCAGCTAAGGCTGCGACCCCTATAGGGGTATCTCGCACCTATCCGGTGCGGTCCCTGCGGGACTTATTAGTCACTCCGTTGGATTTTTAGTCTCGTTTTGAACTGTTTTTCGAATTTATTCCACAAAGATTTGGCAGTATATCGCAGGATAGATTAATTTTACGATGATTTTCTGAACAATACGGATATGTACGACTACATCAAAGGCGAAATCGTGGAAATCTCCCCCACCGAAGCGATTGTCGAATGCGGAGGAATAGGCTACAGCATACTCATCTCGCTGCAGACCTACGACCAGCTGAAAGGTCACGGCAGTGCCAAGATCTATATTCATCACTATCTCCGCGAAGATGAGGAGCAGTTCTACGGCTTCGGCACAAAGAGCGAGCGTGAGCTGTTCCGGCTTCTCATAAGCGTGTCCGGAGTGGGAGTATCCTCCGCACGGATGATGCTGTCCTCGCTATCAGACGAGGATATAAGAAATGCCATCATCGGCGAGGACATCAAGAAGATCAAAAGCGTGAAAGGCATCGGTCTCAAGACTGCCCAGCGTCTGGTGCTGGATCTGAAAGACAAAATCATCAAAGGCGGAAGCGCGGACTTCTCCGGAATCATCGACAGCAGCAAGGATGTCGCGGCTGATGAGGCTACGACCGCCCTGCTCAATCTCGGATTCACCAAGGCGAACATAAGCAAAATAATCCCGGAGATACTCAAAGCCGAGCCGAAGGCAAGTATCGAAACTATCATCCGTGAAGCACTCAAAAGGCTTTAATAAGATATTTTGAGCTGATTCGTCCTTTTCCTTGTAGATATTTCCGCCTGTTTCGCGTGTTCCACGTGGAACACTTAGAAGCTGTTTTGAAATGGTTTCCGAATTTTATTATGCGGAATTTTCGAGGCAGTTTCGGCTTTGGAAGAGGGAGCGTAGCGGTGGCTACGTGACCGATGACAAAGATGAAAATGGCCGGAAAGGCCGTGATTCTTCCAAGTAAGCGACCTCCCCTACCCGAACTATCTTCCGAAATAAATAAGAAGTATGGATATATCTGCCGGAGATACTCCTGAGATACGTGATGCCTGCCCGATAGTCCGAGGAGAATATTTCTGAAGTTTCTGCCGGCACTCTATCGACAAGCCGGAGACCTTGTCATAGTCATACCCCTCCGGAATGATCAGATTCTCCAGAGATGAAATCTTATCCGCTATCTTCTTCTCCCTCTCGATATATCCTTGATATTTCAGCAATATCTCAGCATCGCAAATCACCTGAGATTTATACTCGGAGAACAGCCTATCCTGAATACCGTCTATGACTTTCCTATTAAATTGGAGAGACTGATTGAACGACATCACAAGCTGAGCATCCGCAAGCGAAGATGAAGATTGTCCGCTCTGCTTGTCCTCCGCGCTGCATACAGGTTTATTTCCGGGGACAATTTCCCTGTCAGAATCCAGACTCTGTAAGAATTTTGTTCCACGTGGAACACACTCCAGGATCTTCCCTAACTCCACATCAGGCCTGGAAACGACATCGCTGATGCGCTTCGACTCCTTGAGAGGTGCAGACCCTATCGTCTCCAGGTATTCATTCGCTTGTTCTGAAGAGATATTGCAGGACTCCGCCATCTGCACAAGTTCAGAGACTCTGTCATATTTCCTCATAGTATAGGAATACCTGTACTCGTCAGCAAGACCGATAGCGTGAGCCTTCTCTGTAAGACGATAGTCAGCATTGTCCTGCCTCAGCAGAATCCTGTATTCCGCCCGGGAAGTGAACATCCGGTACGGCTCGTCAACACCTTTCGTTATCAGGTCATCTATCAGGACACCTATATATGCTTCGTCCCGGCGAAGGATGAACGGATCTTTCCCTGATACCGAGAGCGCAGCATTGATGCCGGCCATCAATCCCTGGGCAGCCGCTTCTTCGTAGCCTGTGGTACCATTTATCTGACCGGCGAGATACAAGCCCTCGACAGACTTAAGCTCCAGAGTAGGCTTCAGCTGCACAGGATCGAAATAGTCATATTCCACAGCATACGCCGGCCTGAAGATCCGGGCATTCTCAAATCCCGAAATTCGATGCAGTGCATCCACCTGTATTTTGAGCGGCAGTGATGATGAAAATCCCTGCAGATAATATTCGCAAGTTGACCTTCCCTCCGGCTCAAGAAAAAGCTGATGTGAATCCTTGTCGGCGAATGTCCTCAACTTATCCTCTATGCTCGGACAATATCTCGGCCCCTTGCCGTGAATCATCCCGTTGAAAAGCGGAGAATCCGCAAACCCGGATCTCAGAATTTCGTGGACCTCGGAGTTGGTATGGAAAATATAGCAGGGCATCTGACCGTTGCCGTTCTGAGCGGCGGACAGGAACGGCAGATAAGAAAACTTTTCCGGAGCATCGTCCCCATGCTGGACTACGGCTTTCGACAGATCGACAGACCGGATATCTATCCTTGGCGGAGTCCCTGTCTTCATCCTCGAAGTTTCGATACCCATCGAGGCAAGCTGAGAAGACAGACCAAGTGACGGGGACTCCCCTATCCTTCCGCCGGGGAATTCCGACCTGCCGATAAAAATTTTCCCGTCAAGGAAGGTTCCGGCGGTCAAAACAACCTTTTGAGATTTGAATATTACCCCTGTCTGTGTGCACACTCCTGAGATTTTTGAATTCTCAAAGAGAAAAGAAGTGGCAGAATCTATATAAATACTTATATTACAATAACTTTCGAGGATATTACGCCAATACAGCGAAAACTTTATTTTGTCGCACTGCGCACGCGGACTCCACATCGCCGGGCCTTTTGAGCGGTTGAGCATCCTGAACTGAAGAGTGGAAGCGTCAGTGACAATCCCGGTATATCCTCCAAGCGCATCAATCCCCCGGACAATCTGTCCTTTCGCTATTCCGCCGATCGCCGGGTTGCACGACATCTTGGCAAGAGCCGTGAAATCAGTCGTGACCAGCAGAACGGACACTCCAAGCCGAGCCGCAGCCATGGCAGCCTCACATCCCGCATGGCCGCCACCCACTACAATAACATCAAATTCATTCATACCCGGAATCTTTTTTTAGAAGGCAACGCCGCATCAACACTCTCCGCTCCCCTGCGCCAACTTCCGCCTCAGCTCAAGAGACTCCCCCTCCTTACTCCTCATCATGGCAATATCACTGTCCGTATGATCATCATATCCTATGAGATGCAGGACGCCGTGGATTATCACCCTGCAAAGTTCATCTTCAAAAGAGGCTCCGTAGAACTCGGCATTCGCCCTGACACAGTCCACGCTTATGAAAAGATCCCCGGACAATACTTTCCCCTCACAATAGTCAAACGTGATGATATCCGTATAATAGTCATGCGAAAGATATTTCTTGTTGATTTCCAACAGATAAGCGTCTGAGCAGAAAATAATGTTGATATCCCCGGCAGACCTGTCTTCGGCAGCGGCAACAGCCTTGATCCAAGAAGTGTTGAATCTCTTTCCCGTGAATTTGAAAGCCGTATCTTCAAAAAAATACCTCACCATATCAACGCAATCTCCTATATTAATTATCTTAACAAATTAATTATAAAGTACTTATCAATATACTTCATAATCACCGACCCCGCCCGGTCCAAAAGCATCGCAAAAATAAACAAAATTAGACTTGCCGCTGCCCGAAAACAGTGCAAAATCCTTAAAAAGTTTGAAAAGAAAATATTTATTCATAACTTTACAACGTTTGGCTATAACCCTCTCCAGGTAAGTATTATGGAGAGACGGTTTCCATCCCGGAAGAAGCGGAGCGCAAGAGCGCACCCGACTGATGACCGGTATGAAAACAGCCGGAAAAAGACTATTGAACATAGATTCTAAAAAACACAATTGATATGGAAGTAAAAAAATCACCGAAGGCGAGCCTTGAGAACAAGAGGCTTCTCTTCACGGAGATTGGCTTCGTAGCCGCTTTGCTCTTCCTCCTTGTATCATTCAACTATACAAGCTCGGAGAAGCAGGTTGCGACATTGGAAGCTGAAGTGGCTGCAGTAGAGGTAGAGGATATGGTTCCTATCACTCAGGAGACTCCCCCACCGCCTGAAGTGGCTCCGAAGATTCCTATTCTTTCAGACCAGATCGATGTCGTTGATGACAATATAAAGATCGATGACAGCATGTTCCAGAGTCTTGAGGATGACGCCAACTCGGGCGTTGAGATCATGGACTACATCGAGAGCGCACCGGAAGAGGAGCAGGTGGAGGAAGAGGCTATTCCTTTCCAGCTCGTGGAGGAAAAGCCGCAGTTCAACGGAGGTGATGCCAATGAATTCTCCAAGTGGGTGAACTCCAAGCTTGTATATCCTGAAATTGCAAAGGAGAACGGTGTGCAGGGTCGTGTGACTCTCCAGTTCACTGTCAATCCTGACGGTACCGTTTCCAACGTGAAAGTGCTTCGCGGCGTGGATTCATCCCTCGACAAAGAGGCTGTCAGGGTCGTCTCAAGCTCCCCTAAGTGGAAGCCTGGAAAGCAGAGAGACAGAGCTGTGAAAGTCACATATACATTCCCTGTAATCTTCCAGTTGAGATAAAGGAAATGACCATTGTATAAATGAGGGTCTGACCATGACAATTGGCCAGACCTTTATTTATGGAACATCAGAAGTCGTTGCAACTGCTTATCATTGACCGTTTTCAAAACCATTTGAATCTATAAGCACAGAATGGAACAGTCCAACAAGGCCGTATTCGTAGGGATCATTACTGAGTCCACAGACGAGAGCAAGGTGATGGAATACCTTGACGAACTCGAATTTCTTGCGGAGACGGCCGGTGCCGTGAAGGATAAAAAGTTCGTCCAAAGGCTTGACAAGCCTGAGAAATCCACTTACATAAGAAGCGGAAAACTCCAGGAAATCGCCGCCTACTGTCAGGAAAACGACATCAAATACGTCATTTTCGATGATGAACTCACCGGCACGCAACAGAGGAACATTGAGAAGGTTATCCAGACTTGCAGTGTCATAGACCGTACAAGCCTGATTCTCGAGATTTTCGCACAAAGAGCCAAGACCGCCTATGCCAAGATGCAGGTGGAACTTGCAAGATACAACTATATGCTCCCCCGTCTGACCGGCATGTGGACTCACCTCGAAAGACAGCGCGGAGGCGTGGGCACACGAGGCGGAATGGGTGAGACTCAGATAGAAATCGACCGCCGTATAGTCAAGGAAAAAATCAGCAAGCTCAAGGAACAGCTCAAGAAAGTCGACAGGCAGATGGCTACGCAGCGCAGCAACAGAGGCCAGATGGTGAGGCTCGCGCTCGTAGGATATACCAACGTAGGCAAGAGCACCCTTATGAATCTCCTTGCCAAAAGCGACGTATTCGCCGAAAACAAGCTGTTCGCCACACTCGACACCACCGTAAGGAAAGTCGTGATAGAAAATGTCCCTTTCCTCCTGAGCGATACGGTAGGATTCATCCGCAAACTGCCGACGCAGCTGATTGAAGCATTCAAGAGTACATTGGACGAAGTCCGTGAGGCTGACATACTTGTACACGTCGTGGACATATCCCACATAGGGGTTGAAGAACAAATGGAAACGGTGGAGCAGACTCTGCGGGACATCAAGGCCGAAAACAAGCCAATATACGTGGTGTTCAACAAGGTGGACGCCTACAGGTACGAGGAATATGACGAATTCTCACTGACACCCAAGACAAAGGCCAACAGGACATTGGATGAGCTTAAAAACAGCTGGATAGCCAAGGAGAAGACGCCTTGCATATTCATTTCAGCAAAAGAAAAGACAGGCATAGACAAATTGAGAAGCGACATCTACAAGATGGTGGCCGAAATCCACGCCGGAAGATATCCCTTCAACAATTTCCTGTGGTAATGTTGCCTTCCCGAAAAGTAAGAAAAGAGCCGGCAGAAGATGTTCCTGCCGGCTCCTACTATATATGTCAATATCAAGCTACTCGCTGAATTTGGCGGCAAGGAACTCCCTGTTGAGACGGGCGATATGATCCACTGATATGCCCTTAGGGCACTCCATCTCGCAGGCGCGGGTGTTCGTACAGTTTCCGAAGCCGAGCTCATCCATCTTGGCAACCATCGCACGTGCTCTTTTTGCGGCCTCCGGACGACCCTGAGGAAGCAAAGCAAGAGAACTTACCCTTGCAGCTACAAAGAGCATTGCAGAGCCGTTTTTACAGGTTGCAACGCAAGCTCCGCAGCCTACGCAAGCCGCAGCGTCCATACTCTTCTCAGCCCTGTCGTGGGTGATGAGAAGCGCATTTCCGTCCTGAGCCGAACCGGTCCTCACGGAAATGAATCCGCCGGCCTGAAGAATCTTGTCAAACGCAGTCCTGTCCACTACAAGATCCTTTATCACAGGGAAAGCGGCACTTCTCCAAGGCTCCACCGTGATGGTGGCACCATCCTTGAAATGACGCATAAACAGCTGACAGGTAGTCACCTGATCGTCCGGACCATGTGCCCGGCCGTCAATATAAAGCGAGCAGGCACCGCATATGCCCTCGCGGCAGTCGTGATCAAAAGAAACCGGACCGCTGCTCTTGCAACCTTTATCGACCGCAACAGGGTCAGCGCCTTCTCTGATAAGCTGCTCATTGAGAATATCGAGCATTTCGAGGAAAGAAGCATCCTCTTCAATGCCTTTGACATTGTAAGTCTCAAAATGTCCTTTATCCTGAGCGTTTTTCTGACGCCATATTTTCAATGTGAAATCCATCTCTCAATTAGTCTTTATAATTTCTGGTTGCAACGTGAATATTCTCATACACAAGAGGTTCCTTGTGCAGTTCAGGCTCTGTGCCCTCGCCCTTGTACTCCCAGGCAGCCACATACATGAAGTTCTCGTCATCACGTTTGGCTTCTCCGTCAGGCGTCTGGCTTTCCTCGCGGAAATGACCTCCGCAGGATTCGTTGCGGTTCAACGCATCCTTGGCCATAAGCTCGCCTATATCGAAGAAATCAACAAGGCGGAGAGCCTTCTCAAGCTCCTGATTGAATTCAAACTGCGAACCTGTGACACGGACCGTCTTCCAGAACTCCTTGCGAAGCTCCTGAATCTTGGCTATGCCCTCCTTGAGTCCTTCCGCAGTACGTGCCATCCCGACGTGCTCCCACATGATATGTCCGAGCTTCTTGTGGATAGCATCGACAGGCTCTGTACCGCCCACGGCGAACAGCTTGTCAATCCTCTCCTGCACAGCCTTTTCAGCTTCATCGAACTCCGGAGCCGACACATCGGTCTTAGGCTCGGCAAACTTGTGTGAAAGATAGTCGCCGATAGTGACAGGAAGTACGAAATAACCGTCTGCAAGTCCCTGCATGAGAGCGGAAGCTCCAAGACGGTTTCCGCCGTGGTCGGAGAAGTTAGCCTCACCTATGGCATACAGTCCAGGTATCGTGGTCTGAAGATCATAATCAACCCAGATACCGCCCATCGTATAGTGAATTGCAGGATAAATCATCATAGGCTCTTCCCAAGGACTCGAATCAGTGATCTTCTCGTACATCTGGAAAAGATTACCATAACGCTCAGCAACTCTCTGTTTTCCAAGACGTGCGATAGCATCCTTGAAGTCAAGGAACACTGCCAGGCCCGTCTCGTTCACACCGTAGCCTGCATCGCATCTCTCCTTCGCGGCACGGGAAGCGACATCACGCGGAACAAGGTTTCCGAATGCAGGATACCTGCGCTCGAGATAGTAGTCCCTGTCC
>CAVECU010000034.1:0-12194 GCA_963614015.1 uncultured Eubacteriales bacterium | reverse complement strand
ACCCCGGAGCATACCACTTTGTGGTGTAAGTGGCATTCGCTCCTATCTGCATCTGCATCACGTTCTTGACCACGTTGAACTGCCAGTACCAGCGGGCATTCAGAGCCACCATCGGAAGCGGTATGATGTCGCTGTCGGATGACACCTGGAACAGAGCCCGGTTGTCGAAGTGCAGCCCGTGGAATCTGAAATTCTTGTCCAGCTCCACTTTGGCGATGCTCAAGGCCCTCTTCTCCTGCTGCGGCAGAGCGTGTCCGTCGTAGTAGATATGATTCTTCATCAATGTGTAGCCTGCGGTGAGACTCAGATTCCAATGCGGTATGGAGAGACAGCCTTCGAGCTCCGTACGGGAGATTTTTTCAAAGGAATTGTCCCATACGTAATGATTGGAATAATAGTGCTTCTGATAATATTCCGGCTCGTCGAGGCTTGTCGAGAATCTGGCGTTGAAAGACATCGGACTCTTGCGATACCGTCGGAACGGGTAGATGTTGAATCCGGCGTCGGCGCTCAGCCCCACGTCATTGACCTCGTCGCCGAGGAAAGTATAGTATCCTTCGGCATTCCAGTGGAAATATTGTCTGAACTGTCCGCGGGCCCCTCCGTAGAGGTACATCGAGTTCCATACCGTATTCCCGCCGCCCTTCCTGATGTAGCTGTCGGGACTGAACATATAGTAGTTCAGCAGCCTGTCTCCCACGCCGACATTAAGGGCTGAGACGATTCCGTCGTCACTCCAAGGGCGGAGACGGATGAACACTTTATTTTCCAGCTTCATCACTCTCAGGGAGTCCGACGTCTGTGTCGGGTGTATGTAGAAATGTCCGTCATACAGATTGCGCGCTGCGGTATCCGACACGGCGATGTTGTCCTTGTAGATCTTGCGGTACACCGAGTATTCGCTGGTGTGGCCGATGAAAGCTGTCGTGACGGGAGTGTCCACGGAGTCGCCGTAATCGACGGTGCCGCGTGACCGCCGTCTCTCTGCAAGCTGATTGCCGATGTCGGAGATGGCGAGCGAATCGCCTGTCGCCAGGACGCTGTCCCTGTAGGCCGCATCCTCTTTTCTTGCGGAGAGCTTCTGCTGGAGGTTCTTTATGAAGTTGAACGGAATCCTGTAGGTCTGATCCAGGAAGACCGTGTTCTTCTTGATGAGGGTGGACGCATCTTTCAGGCGGACAGCAATCTCCCTGGAGCCCACCGTGGTGTCCCTGATCCAGAAATTGTCCACGACACCTCCGTTCTCGCCCTTGGACATCTTGTTGTAGATGTATCCGGCGTGCATCTGGTAACGTTTTCCGAGGAAATTGACGGATGCCGAGAACGTCCTGTTGTCCACCTTTTCGTTCTCCAGCATGCCGTTTCCTCCGAACCTGTCATATTCCAGTGTGAAATTGAAGGACGGGAATAGGTTCTGGGTCGTCAGGATGTGCAGTTCGTTCTCCGCCCTTTCCGCATTGGCGAACAAAGTGCCCCAATATGCCAGCTCGGTATATGGAGTCTTGGTGTTGTACATCGGAAGAGTGTAGGGGCTGTATGTCCAGGATTCGTACGGGGTGTAGAATGAAACGCCCTCTCTGCTGCGCTGCGAGGCGAAGTCGTAGGGGAGGACGGCCGATCCCGAGATGCCGAGATAGGATACGTTCACATTTTCCCGGAAGAACGGATAATCGTTGAAATACCAGTTGTACGAAGTGTCTATGTCCCGTGGGCGCACTTCGTTGAAATTGATCCCTTTGTTCCAGGTGAAAATCCGTTTGTAAAGCATCGAGTCCGGGACGGCGAATGTCTCAAGGATCCTCGGCGTGTTCTCCCGGATGCTGTCTTTTCTCGCCAGAATGCTGTCTTTGGCGTTCAGAAGGCTGTCCAGTATCGCCCGCCGGGCTTTCGCCTTCTGCTCCATGTCGTATTTCTTCTTCCCGGCCTTGTCCAGAGAAGCATACCATTCGTTGAATCTGCGGATGGCCGTCTCTGTGGAATCGGCAAGATAGAGCGAGTCTATCCGCGGCCAGTCGACGGAGTCTCCGGCCTGCTTTAGGGAGTCCCTTACCAGCACGTGAGTGAGGGAGTCCTTGATGGCGACGTAATATTTGTATCTGAAAGGGTCCTTGTATTTCAGTGAGTCCGGAGCTTTCATCGTGTCCCTTGCGGTCAGGATGACTTCCGTGCTGTCAGCCGTGAGGCTGTCCGTGCCGAGGCTGTCGATTGCGGAAGTGTCGACTGCCGCCCGGGCTTCATATTCCGAGCGGAACTTGGTGTATATGTCGGTGACATAGATGACGGTGTCCTGCTTTTCCGAGGCATCTGCCGTAACGGCGGAAAATATCCCCGGGACTGTCAGTCCGGCATCTTCCGCTCTCGAAAGGTCAGACGCAAGTCCCGAAGCCGCAACCGCTCCGACCGCCAGCGCCGGGAACCATCGGTCATATATCTTTGACAAAATGCGTTTCATATGAGGCGCAAAGATAGCAATCCTGCGGGACTTATCAGCCGCTCTGCAGGACTTTTTCTTCCGGAGCCGGACAAATTGTCAATAAATAGTGTTACTTTTGAAGTCGGTCTGATTTTTGTGCCGCGGACCGGCGGCGCATCCCTCCGGGAGTCTCCGTCGTTGCGGATGACGAGGATGCGGCGGTGCGCCGGATATTTTGTTGAACCCCATTAATAGTGTGACATATGTCATTTTTCGGAATAATATTATTAGTGATGGCTGCAAGTTTCATCGTTCAGAACACCTTGCAGAGCCGTTTCCGCAAATATTCGCGCATTTCCTCCCCGTCGGGCCTGACAGGAGCCGACATCGCGAGGAAGATGCTCGCTGACAACGGGATCAGAGATGTCTCGGTACAATGCATAGACGGGATGCTGACGGACCATTACAACCCAGCCACGAAGATTGTCAATCTGAGCCGGGGAGTGTACGAGGGCCGTTCTGTAGCTGCTGCGGCCGTCGCCGCGCACGAATGCGGACATGCCGTGCAGCACTATGAAGGATATGCGCCGCTCAGGCTCCGTACTGCGCTGGTGCCGGTGGTGAGCTTCGCCAACAATACCGTCCAGTGGATACTTCTGCTCGGCTGTCTGATGGTCAACACGTTCCCTGGGCTGCTGTATTTCGGCATAGCGCTGTTCGCGATGACGACGCTCTTCAGCGTAGTCACTCTGCCGGTGGAGATCAACGCCAGCTCGCGTGCAGTCTGCTGGCTTGAGCAGACCGGGATGACAGACTCGCAGACGACGCCTATGGCCATAGATGCATTGAAATGGGCGGCATACACTTATGTGATCGCGGCTCTCGGCTCGATCGCGACGCTTCTGTATTATCTGAACATCGCCAGAAGAGATTAGCTGACAGGCGGTCTCCGTGTGGCGGGCAGGATCCGACAGAAAGATGAGACATCAAAACAAGAGACGATTATGATAAGAAACATAGCATTGGTGGCCCACGATTCCAGAAAAACGGAGCTCGTGGACTGGGTGAAATTCAACGCAGGCTCTCTGAAAGGGCGGAACCTGTATGCCACCGGGACGACAGGACGACTGGTGGACAAGGCTTTGCAGCAGATACTCGGACCGGAAAGTCCGCAGGTGACCTGCATGCTCAGCGGACCGCTGGGCGGAGACTTCGAGATCGGAGGAATGATCGCCGAGGGCAAGATCGACATGCTTGTCTTCTTCTGCGACAACCTCATCATGCAGGGGCATCAGAATGACGTGATGGGCCTTGTGCGTCTGGCGTCGCTGTACAATATTCCGTTCGCCACCAACAGGAGCACGGCGGATTTCATCATTTCCTCTCCTCTGTACAAGAGCGAGGAATACGAGAGGGTGATCCCGGCCTGCATCGATTCGTACAAGAACCGCAAATTGTAGCAGTATGGACGGGAACGGTGCGCAGGATCTGAAGTTCATGAGGGAAGCTCTTCTCGAAGCCGGAAAAGCCGGGGAGGAAGACGAGATTCCCATAGGCGCCGTGATAACATTCGGCGGAAGGGTCATAGCCCGAGGGCACAATATGACCGAACGTCTGCATGATCCGACGGCTCACGCAGAGATGATAGCCATCACTGCCGCCACGGAAGCCATGGGCGGGAAATATCTGAACGACTGCGTGCTGTATGTGACAGTGGAGCCTTGTCCGATGTGTGCGGCCGCATCCGCCTGGGCTCAGATCGGAAGGATAGTCTATGGCGCCGCCGATCCGAAGAGGGGATTTTCCGGATATTCGCCGTCGCTGCTTCATCCCAAGACGCAGGTGGAATCCGGCATGCTTGCGGACGAATGCGGAACTCTGGTCTCGGAGTTTTTCAAGGCCAAGAGACAGGAATAGCCGGCATCCGGCGACAGGATTCTTATTACGGACACTACAACCTTATGCGCGGAAAATTGTTCCTCATAGACGGACACGCTCTCATCTTCAAGATGTATTATGCGTTCCTGAGACATCCCATGATCAATTCCAAGGGGGCGGATATGTCCATCCTGTTCGGATTCACCAAATATCTGCTTGAGCTGGTGGACCGTGAGAAGCCGACGCACCTCGCCGTAGCTTTCGATCCTCCCGGAGGGACTTTCCGCAATCAGATGTACCCTGAATACAAGGCGAACCGTGCGGAGACCCCGCAGCTTGTCATCGATGCGCTGGAACCTCTGACCGGCATCTGCAAAGCGTTGAATATCCCTGTTCTGATGGTCCCCGGATTTGAGGCTGACGATGTCATAGGCTCAATGGCCGGGAAAGCGGGGAGTGAGGGATATGAAGTATATATGGTCACTCCGGACAAGGATTACGGGCAGCTCGTGGGGGACGGTGTATTCCAATACAAGCCGGGCAAAGCCGGAAGCGATGTCGAGATACTCGATGCCGGAGCGATATGCGCCAAATATGGAATCGGCAGTCCGGAGCAGGTGGTCGAGATGCTGACCCTCTGCGGCGACTCGTCTGACAACGTGCCGGGAGTCAAGGGAATAGGAGAAGTGGGGGCCGCCAAGCTGATCTCCAGGTACGGGACAGTGGAGAATATCTATGCGCATCTGGAAGAATTGAGCCCGCGGCAGCAGGAGCAGTTCAGCGCCGCCCGCCCGCACATAAAGCTCAGTCACGATCTTGTCACCATCAGGACGGATGTTCCGATGCCGGTGGCGGCTGAAAATATGGCGCTTGACATCCGATATACACCGGCGGTGGCCGATCTTTTCGAGGAATATGAATTCAATTCGCTGAAGAAGTTCATTCCCGAAGCCTCCGGAGCGGCGGAGACCGGAAAACCCGTCAGGACAGTCAAGTCGGAAAATGTGGAAATCTCTGATTTTCTGCGTATCGCCCGGAACAGAGGGGCTGTGTCCATATCTGTCCGGAGCGTATCCGGAAGTCTTCTGATGGCGGCGGCTTGCATTGATGACGACGGGTCGTGGATGGATTCGGATGTGCTCCCGGTGGCCCTTGTGGCTGTGAGCAGCGCCGAAAGCTTCAGGGAAGTAATTGAGTCTGACAGGATTGTCAAATTCGGCATCGACCTCAAACGTCAGATCTCCCTCCTCGGGGATGCCGGTCTGTCCCTTCGGGGCAAGCTGATGGACATAAGCCTGATGCATTATCTGCTCAACCCGGAGAAGAGCCACAATATCGACATTCTGACAAGAAGTTATCTCGGGGCGGCGGTCGCGGCGCCGGTGGAGGAAGATGACCGGCAGCCGCTCAATCTGTTTGACATTGCGGCGGCGCCGGAAGATGACGGACACTCATTCGAGACAGGTCAGACGGCCGCGGCCCTGCTTGTCGGCATGAAGATCCGAAGGGAAATGGAGTCGGCCGGAAATGGCGGGACATTCTCTCCGGCAGGGCTGTATGACCGGATGGAAGAACCACTCATGTCAGTGCTTGCGAGGATGGAACGCTGCGGAGTGAGGGTCGATCTCGGCTGTCTGAAAGAGTTTGCCGCCGTGCTCCGCAAGGAGATGGTCGGGCTTGAGGCTCAGATTCGTCAGATGGCGGATGATCCGGAGCTGAACGTGTCGTCACCGCGTCAGGTGGGCGAGGTCCTTTTCGGGAAGCTCGGGCTTGACCGTAAGGCGAAGCGCAGTGCAAGAGGAAGTTACTCCACGGATGAGACCACGCTGTCGGCATTGGCCGACAAGCACCCCATCGTGAACAAGATATTGGAATTCAGAGCGGTGAAGAAGCTGCTCTCGACCTACATAGAGCCGTTCCCGACTTATGTGTCACCTGTGGATGGAAGAGTGCATACGACTTTCAATCAGGCGCTTACTGCCACCGGCAGGCTCAGTTCGTCGGCTCCGAACCTGCAGAACATACCTGTCCGCACGGAGCGGGGCAAAGAGATCCGGAAGGCTTTTGTCCCGGATTCGCCGGACGGATTCATCGTCTCGGCCGACTATTCGCAGATAGAGCTCAGGATAATGGCTCATCTCAGTCAGGATCAGCATCTCATAGCGGCGTTCAGACGCGGGGAGGATGTCCACCGGGCCACTGCGTCCAAGATTTTCGGCATCCCGGCGGAGGAAGTGACCGATGAGCAGAGGAGGGTGGCCAAGACCGCCAACTTCGGGATAATGTACGGCATATCATCGTTCGGACTTGCCCAGCGGCTCGGGATTTCAAGAACGGAGGCCGGGAAGATCATAAAGGATTATTTCGCGGCTTTCCCGTCCATCAGCTCGTTTATCGATGACACTGTCGCCGCAGCGAGGGAGAACGGCTATGTCGAGACCCTTTTCGGGCGCAGGAGATATCTGCCGGACATCAACTCCAAGAATGCGACCGTGCGTGCTCTTGCCGAGCGTAATGCTGTCAACGCCCCGATACAGGGCACTTCGGCTGACATCATCAAGCTTGCCATGATACGTGTCGATGAGAAAATGCGCTCCTGCGGCATGAAGAGCCGGATGGTGCTTCAGATTCATGATGAACTGCTGTTCGATGCTCCGGCCGGCGAGAGGGATGCGCTCGTGGCGCTTGTCAGGGAGTGTATGGAAAGCGTGGTGGAGCTGTCAATACCTTTAACAGTGGAATGCAACTATGGGAAAAACTGGCTTGAAGCTCACTGATATGGATGATAATGCGCTTGTGCGCATGGCCCTGGAGGGGAATGTCCGCGAGGCTGAAGCGGCATTCTTCGCCTTGTATGCGCGCTACCACAAAGCTGTGGCCGGGCATATCGCCAAATATATCAAGGACAGGGAGGAGATCGAAGATGTCTGCATGGAAAGTTTCGAGAAGGCGTTTGTGAAATTGTCCACGTTCAACAATGAGAACAAGCTGTCCACATGGCTGTTCCGGATAGCCAGGAACACGGCGTTCGACCATCAGGGCAAAGAGAAAGTGCTCGGCAGGAAAATAGGGAAGACTTCTCTGGATGTGACAGACGAGGACTCCGTAAATGTCGCTGACGACCGTCTCAGTCCGGAGGAGGATATCATTTCCACCCAGGATCACGAGAATTTCATAGACTGCATCGGCAATCTGCCCGCCCTGTACAGGGACATCGCGAAAATGTGTTTTGTGGACAATCTGGGCTACAAGGAAATAGCCGAAAAGGCGGACATCCCCGTCAATACCGTCAAGACGCGCATAAGCCGGGCCAAGGGCATCATCATACGCATGATGCTTGAGATGGAGTAGGGCGGCCGGGGCGGAAGACGAATCATTTCAAAACAGCTTCTCAGAAAATATGACAGCGGAGGAATTCATAAAGGCGGCGGAAGATTGCTTCCCGGAAATATCATCGGAGCAGAAAGACAGGTTTCTGATGCTGGAGCCGTTGTACAATGACTGGAATGCCAAGATCAATGTCATTTCGCGCAAGGATATCGGCAGTCTTTACCGGAGACATGTGATGCATTCGCTCGCCATAGCCGCATACCTCAAGTCCGAGCGGCCGGATATTTACAGTAATTTCCTGGAGGGCGCCGTCTCCGGACATGGGCTCAAGGTGCTGGATCTGGGGACGGGAGGAGGCTTTCCGGGGATTCCGCTGGCCATATTGTTCCCGTCCGTACATTTCACCCTCTGCGATTCGATAGGGAAGAAGATAAGAGTGGCGGACGCTGTGGCGTCGGCTCTGGGCCTTGAGAATGTGACGGCGGTAAATGCCCGGGCGGAGTCTCTGGATGAGGTGTTTGACCACGTCGTCTCCAGAGCTGTCACCGCTCTGGACAATTTCTATCCGTGGGTCAGGGGCAAGTTTACAGGCGATGTCTTCTATCTCAAAGGCGGGGACTTCGCGGAAGAGCTGTGCGCTATGATGTCCATGGCAGGACTGCGCCCCGGCTCTGTGAGGACCTGGAAGATAAGCTCCTGGGACGACGACCCCGTGTTCGCGGACAAATTCGTGATAGATATCCCGGCCACGGGAAACCGCAGATGACGTCAGGGTGGCGGCGGATGTCCCGGCGGTTGCGTGGGGTGATGCCGGAACTGCCCGCCAAAACTATTGTGCAAAAATTTTGGTTTTATTCCGAAAAAGCGTACATTTGCAATCCTATTGTGAAAAGTGGCGGCGGACAGCCGTTTTCCGTATCCTTTAGCGGATAATACAGTCGAATAATATAAAAGGATAAGATAATGAAAAGAACATTTCAACCATCTGTACGCAAGCGTGTGAACAAGCACGGCTTCCGTGAGCGCATGTCCACTCCGAACGGTCGCCGCGTACTGGCTTCCCGCCGCCGTCACGGCCGCAAGAAGCTGACTGTTTCTTCAGAAGAGAGATTCTAGTCTTTTTTCGAAGACCGATATAAGAGGGGAGAGTGACGCTGCCGTCACTCTCCCCTCTTGTTTTTCGGGCACCAGCGTCCCCGATTCGGCGGTTGTGGAAAAATAATCAGCGGACGGTCGGGATTAACGCCATCACCAGACCCGTGAGCATCACGCCGGCTGCGGTCAGGAGGATGTCACCCCATTGCAGGACAACAGGGTATGCAGGAGTGGCGAATCCGCCGGGCATCCTGATGAATCCGAAATGCTGCTGCAGCAGGGCGAATCCTATCCCGATCACAAGTCCCGCCGCAAGCCCCGAGAGGGATATCAGGCAGCCTTCTCCTATGAAAATCCTGTGGATGAGCCCTTCACGGGCACCCATCGAACGGAGCGTGGCCATATCGCGGCGCTTCTCGATTATCAGCATCGACATGCTGCCGCAGATGCTGAAGGAGATCAGGACAATGATGAACAGCAATATGCTGAATATGGCCATCTTCTCATATTTCATCATCTTGTAGAGCGCTTCGTTCTGCCCGAACCGGTCCTTTACTGAATATCCGTCCCCGAGTCTCTGCCGCAGGCCGTCCATCAGGCCGGCGAGTTCCCGTGCTCCGCATCCCGGACGCAGCCTCATCTCTATGGCTGTCACTTCATCGGTGTATCCGAGAAGCCCGCGCATGGTCTCGATAGGAACTATCACAAGTGATGCGTCCACATCGGCATTGACAGAGAACACCCCGGCGGGGAAGACTCTTTCCATCTCAATGGAGGACGCAGGATTGGACAGGGATATGCTCCGCTCCCGTGATGGGAAATACAGCTCCAGAGGAGCCACGAATCTCGGATTGATACCCAGTTCCGCAGCGATACCGGCGCCCGCGACGGCGAGATGTACATCCCCTTTGTGCAGAGAAAACGCACCGTCTTTCATGTGGTCGCGGATCGGGCTCTCCTCCTCGTAGACCTTGTCCACGCCCTTCGCCTTCACGACTCCGGTGCGCCCGTCATAGGATGCGAAGACGTTTTCCTCCACTATGCTGCTCATGTTCAGGATATCATCCTGTTCATAAGCCCAGTCGAACGCCGGGGAGTCCGGCCTGAAGACCTTCCCCGCCGACGGGGTGACGAGGATATCCGGCTCGACATTGCTTAGGGAGTCCCTCACAAGGGCGTCGAAGCCGTTGTAGACGGACATAATTATGACAAGGGCCGCAGTGCCTGTCGCCACCGCCGCTGCGCTTATCGCGGAGATGATGTTGATGACATTGTGGGATTTCTTCGCGAAGAGATACCTTACGGCAAATCTGAAAGACAGGTTCATAGCCGGCGGCTATTTTTTCAGAAGTTCGTCGATGTGTTCGGCGTAGTCGAGAGAAGAATCCAGGAAAAATGCCAGCTCCGGGACTATCCTGAGCTGCTTGGCGACGATGCGTCCGAGCTCGCCGCGGATGGCTCTGGAGTTGTCGTTGATGACGGCCATCGCGCTTTCCGCCTTGGCCGAAGGGAAGATGCTCACATACACCTTGGCCAGCGACAGGTCCGGACTGATCCTCACCTCCGTCACCGACACCATCGCTCCGCCGAAAGCGGCCATTCCCTTGAGCCGGATGATCTCGGCCAGATCTTTCTGAATCTCCCTGGCGACCTTGAGCTGCCTCGTGCTCGCCCCTGCCTCGTGTTCCATATATCAGATGATATTGATTATGAAGTAGTTTTTCTTGCCTTTCTGCGCGAGGATATATTTTCCGTCGATGATGTCGCTCTCGCTTATCTGACAGTCGATGTCGCTGATCTTGTCCTTGTTGATGCTCACACCGCCGCCCTGGATCATCTTGCGGCATTCGCCTTTGGACGGAAATACCGCAGATTTAACGGACAGGAAGTCGATGATCCCGCAAGGCAGGTCCGCCCGGCTCACGTCAAATGTGGGAACGCCCGAGAATACGGCGAGGAATGTCCTTTCGTCAAGCTTGCGGAGCTCTTCCGATGTCGAATTGCCGAAAAGCATCTTCGATGCGGAAAGCGCATTCTCATATTCCGCGGCTCCGTGCACCATCGTGGTGACTTCCTTGGCGAGAAGCTTCTGCAGCCTTCTCTGCCCCGGGTCCTCACGGTGCTCCGCAATCGCACTTTCGATTGCCTCCTTGGAAAGAAGCGTGAAAATCTTTATGTATCTCTCGGCATCATCGTCGGAAACGTTGAGCCAGAACTGATAGAATTCATATGGGGAAGTGCGCTCCGGGTCGAGCCAGATGTTGCCGCTCTCGGTCTTTCCGAATTTCTTGCCGTCCGCCTTTCTGATGAGAGGACAGGTCAACGCATAGGCGTCCGTCTTGCCGAGAGTCCTGCGGATCAGCTCGGTGCCGGTGGTTATGTTGCCCCACTGGTCGCTTCCGCCCATCTGGAGACGGCAGCCCTTGTTCTCGTAGAGCCACAGGAAGTCATAGCCCTGGAGCAGCTGATAGCTGAACTCCGTGAAAGACATTCCCTCTCTGGATTCGCTGGAAAGCCTCATCTTCACAGAGTCCTTGGCCATCATATAGTTCACCGTGATATGCTTGCCTATGTCCCTGATGAAATTGAGGAACGAGTAATTCTTCATCCAGTCGTAGTTGTTCACGAGCTCGGCCCTGTTGGGGGCGTCCGAGTCGAAATCAAGGAATTTCGACAGCTGGTTCTTGATGCAGGCTACATTGTGGTTCAGGGTCTGCTCGTCCAGCAGATTCCTTTCCTGGGACTTCATCGACGGGTCCCCGATCATGCCGGTGGCACCTCCGACAAGAGCGATCGGCTTGTGGCCGCACTCCTGGAAATGCTTCAGAATCATAATGCTGACCATATGTCCTATATGGAGGGAGTCGGCGGTCGGGTCGATGCCCACGTATGCGGCTGCGGGACCTTCCATCAGCTTTTCTTCAGTTCCGGGCATAATGTCCTGAATCATGCCTCTCCACTTGAGTTCCTCGACAAAATTCTTCATCGTATGAGTGTTATCTTGATTAACCGAACTGCAAAGGTAACAATTATCGGGGCAAATCCGAAAAACATATTGCGGCCCGGCCGCCGCCGGAAGACAGGACTATGGCCATATCGAAAAGAATCGCTACCTTCGCGGCAGACGGCCGGACTTTCCGGTCTCCTTTGATGATGAGGATTATGTGTCGTGTTTTCAGTTGTGGAGTGCTCGGGAAGCTGTGTCTCGGACTGATGGCCATTCCGGTTATTGCAGCCGTGTCCGTGACGCTTTGCGCCAAGCCGGCTTGCGGGTGGATATTGTCGCTGCGTCAGCCGGACGGGACCCGTGTGCAGGCAAGGCTCAGAGGTGATGAGTTTGCCCATGTGATGACTGATCTCCAAGGACATACGCTGGTGCAGAACGGTGACGGGTATTGGTGTTATGCGCTGTACAGCCCGGACGGGTCATCCCACAGCAGCGGTTATGTCGCCGGGGCGGATGCTCCGGGTCATATAT
>CAVECU010000033.1:0-12336 GCA_963614015.1 uncultured Eubacteriales bacterium | reverse complement strand
GATTTCGATCACATCGCCTGTGCGTACCTCCCTTGCCGGTTTGGCATCGGAGCCGTTGATTTTCACCCTGTTGCTTTTGCAGGCATCTGCGGCCTCGCTTCTGGTCTTGAATACACGTATTGCCCAGAGGTATTTGTCTATGCGTATTTCTTCAGCCATTTCAGAACAGATTTTCAATCCTCTCCCGGAAGGCTCTCTTCCGCTTCCGGATCGATATACTCATCACTTTCGATGTGAGGCTCAAGCGTGGCTTCCAGAAGCACCGTGTCTCTGTCTTCGGGCACGATGAAGAAGTCCGTAAGACTTGCCGGTACGAGGATGACTTCGCCGGAGCGGATGACGTAGCTGTCCACGCCGGGGCTCTCCCTGTGCACCTGGAGTGACGCCGCTCCGCTGACGCAGACATAGATGAGGAAGGCATCTGAAGAGCCGGTGTCGATGTGCAGAGCGTCATTCAGCGCAAGACGGGTCACGGTGAATGCTTTCGTGGTGGCGAGCCGCTCCGCGATGTCGCAGACTCCTGCGGCGGAACTTGTGGCGACCTTCACGTCCGGGTCGAATGCCGCATTGCCGGCCGAGATGGCGGAAAAGTTGTCGCAGGCCCCCAGGTTGATGAAGTCAAGAGCCTCCGCCACCATTGCAGGGGCGGTATCCTTGCCCAATTGGCAGATTTCAAAGTCCATCGCGGACGACTCCGAGATCTCCGTTATGCTCATCACGCCTTCCGCCGCGTGCGCCATGCCGGGCGGGATCAGGAATGCGTCTCCCTTGTGCGGCGTGACCCTGTGCAGCACCTCTCCGACAGTCCCGTCCATGCATCTGTCATACAGCTCCTTTGCGGATATGCCGGAGCTGAATCCAAGATATATCGCCGCTTCAGGCTGCGCATCGGTGATGTACCACAGCTTCATCTTGCCCAGGGAGTCATACCGCTGTGCCGCAATGTCATCGTCGGGGCAGACCATCAGCGGAGTGCGCCCGGAGAGCTCCAGAGCGCTTACCATTATGGGGAACAGGCGACCGTATCCGGCGAATGCGTTTTCTCCCACAAGGTCCTCGAGATAGGTCTCCAGAGTCTCGCTTATCGTGCTGCCGGCAAGATAGCCGTCGCTTATTTCCGAATCGATGCAGCCCAGATCCGCCAGGCATGCGGTCTGCCTCCCCCAGCTCTTGTCTTCGGACAGAGGGACAAATTTCATCGGATACAATTTATCAGTGTTCTGTTGCATGAGAATCTTTTTTGAAATGGTTCGCTGCGGCGAGTCGCTTTCGGCCGCAAATATAGTATATTTGTATGATGCCGCATAGGCATTCAAGGGATATTATCAATCGCCTGCGGGGAGATACGAACGCGATGTCGGACCGCAGTCCAAAACAGTTGACAAACAATGGCAGACGAGAAAATCATCTTTTCGATGAACAGGGTGGGGAAGACTCTCCCGTCAAGTAACAGAGTAATACTCAAAGATATATGCCTGTCGTTCTTCTATGGGGCCAAGATTGGCATCATAGGTCTGAACGGCTCAGGTAAATCCACGCTTATGAAGATCATCGCCGGAGTGGAGCCGAGCTATCAGGGCGAAGTGGTCTGGGCTCCGGGGTACAGCGTGGGCTATCTGGAGCAGGAGCCGCAGATGGATCCGGACAAGACTGTGCTGGAAGTGGTGCAGGAAGGAGTTCAGGAGATAATGGACACTCTCCGGGAATATGAGGAGGTCAATCTGAAATTCTGTGAACCGATGGACGATGACCAGATGAATGCGCTGATAGCAAGGCAGGGTGAGCTTACGGAGAAAATCGAGCACTGCGGCGGCTGGGAGATCGATTCCAAGCTTGAAAGGGCGATGGACGCCCTCCAGTGTCCGCCGCCGGATGCGAAGGTCGCTAATCTGAGCGGGGGCGAGAGAAGACGGGTGGCCCTGTGCCGCCTGCTGCTCAAGCAGCCGGATGTGCTGCTTCTTGACGAGCCTACGAACCATCTCGACACGGAGAGTATTCAGTGGCTTGAAGCCCATCTGCGTCAGTACAAGGGGACGGTGATAGCGATCACCCACGACAGGTATTTCCTGGACGATGTGGCGGGATGGATTCTCGAACTTGACAGGGGCGAGGGAATCCCGTGGAAAGGGAACTATTCTTCATGGCTGGAGCAGAAGGCCAGGAGGCTGGAGATGGAGGAGAAGCAGGAAATCAAGCGCAGAAAGACGCTGGAGCGCGAGCTCGAATGGGTCAGAATGGCTCCGAAAGCCCGTCACGCAAAGTCCAAGGCCAGGCTCGGCGCCTATGAGAAGCTTGCAAGTCAGGATGGAAAGGAGAAAGAGGCCAATCTCGAGATCTATATTCCGGACGGACCGAAGCTCGGCAACAAAGTCATCGAGTTCAACGATGTGTCCAAGGCCTATGGAGACAAACTTCTTTTCGAGCATCTGTCATTTGTGCTTCCGCCTGCCGGAATTGTCGGTGTGATCGGACCGAACGGAGCCGGAAAGACCACATTGTTCCGGTTGATCATGGGACTGGAGAAGCAGGATGCCGGAGAGATCACGATAGGTGAGACAGTCAAGCTCGCCTACGTGGACCAGCAGCACAAGAGCATTGACCCGGAAAAGACGGTGTTCCAGACGATATCGGACGGATCCGACTGGATAAGGCTCGGCAAGAGGGATGTCAATGCCAGGGCCTATGTGTCGAGGTTCAATTTCGCCGGCGGCGACCAGGAGAAGCTCTGCGGTGTGCTTTCGGGAGGAGAGCGCAACCGTCTTCATCTTGCTCTCACTCTGAAAGACGAGGGCAATGTGCTGCTTCTTGACGAGCCTACCAATGATGTGGATGTCAACACTATACGTGCTCTGGAGGAAGGCCTTGAAAATTTTGCCGGCTGTGCCGTGGTGATCTCCCACGACAGATGGTTCCTGGACAGGATCGCCACCCATATCCTTGCTTTCGAGGGTGACTCTTCCGTGTATTTCTTCGAAGGGACATATTCTGAATATGAGGAGAACAAGAAGCGCCGCCTCGGTGACGAGGAACCTAAGAGATTCAAGTACAAGAAGCTGATGGAGTAGAGCTTATGACGCCTTTTCTCAAGCAGGTGGCCTGCCGTTATTACGGCGCGTTGAAGGGAGACATGAGCCGGCTGCTCTTCGTCTTCCCCAACCGCCGTTCCATTGTCTTTTTCCGGAAATGGCTTTCCGAGGCCGTCAGAGACGATTCCTCGGCGGCTCCGATGATAGCCCCGGAAATGCTCACCATGAACGATTTCTTCTACAAGGTGAGCGGCACTTCCGCCTCGGACAAGGTGAGCCTGCTGCTGGAGCTGTATGACTGCTACCGGAAGCTCAACGCCAAGGCAGAGCCTCTGGATGATTTCATCTTCTGGGGGGACGTGATATTGTCCGACTTCGATGATACGGACAAATATCTTGCGGATCCGAGGAAGCTCTATACCAATGTGGCTGATTTCAAGGAGATACAGGACAGCTATTCCTATCTTGACCCTGGGCAGGAAGAAGCCATAAGGCATTTCATAAGCCATTTCCGGAAAGGCGGAAAGCTCACCGTGAACATCGGCTCGGACAATCCGGATGTCAAGGAACGTTTCCTGATGATATGGAATCTGCTGTATCCGTTGTATTCCGATTTCAACAAGGCTCTGTCCTCCAAGAGGATGGCCTATGAGGGGATGGTTTACAGGGCATTGGCGGAGAGGCTGAAAAAAGAGTCCGCCGCAGACATATTGTCGGAGGTGTTCCCAGGCGCGGACAAGGCCGTGTTCGTGGGACTGAATGCTCTCAATGAATGCGAGAAGTTGACGATGAGGAAGTTGCGTGATGCTTCCCTGGCCGAATTCTGCTGGGATTATTCCTCGGATATGATAAGGGACAAGTGGAACCGTTCATCCGCGTTCATGTCGGACAATGTGGCCGAATTTCCGCAGGCGTTCGCGATGGATGAAGACATGTCCGGATTCCGCCCCGCCATAAAGGTGGTGAGCGTCCCGTCATCCGTGGGACAGGTCAAGCACATTCCGGCGATGCTGGAGGAGATCGCCGCCCTGCATGGGGGAGGGCGGCTGTCGGAAGTGGGCAAGCTTGACGGGACCGGATCGGACACGGCGATTGTCATACCTGACGAGACATTGCTCATACCTCTTCTCAACACGATACCTCCCGAGATAGACGCGGTCAATGTCACCATGGGATATCCGATGACCGGCAGCGGGATCTACGGGCTGATGAGCAGCATTTCCGCATTGCAGCTCCACGCCAGGCGGAGAGGGGACGGATGCGCTTTCTATCACAAGCAGGTGAGCGCGATATTCTCGTCCGGAGTCATAAAGGCCGTGATGGATGACAAGGCGAAGGCTGTCGCAGCCCGGGTGAAGGGCGAGGCGAAATATTATGTGCCGCAGAGCGACTTGTGCGAAGGATGGCCGTTCAGCATCATTTTCCGGCAGGTCATACGGGATGCATCCTCCGCCGATGCGGCGCAGATCAGGGAATTTGAAGACTATCAGCTGTCAGTTCTCAGCGAGATCGGGGCGAAGATGTCCCAGATGGACGACATGACGCTCGAAACCCAGTTTGCAAAGCGGTATTATCAGACGGTCAGCAGGCTCTCGGCCATCACGCTGGACGTGCTTCCGCTCACATATATGAGGATTCTGCAGCAGCTCACAGGCATCATTTCCGTGCCGTTCCGTGGAGAGCCGCTCAAGGGGCTTCAGATTATGGGACCGCTGGAGACCAGGTCGCTGGACTTCACCAATCTGATTGTCCTGTCCTGCAACGAGGGCGTGTTCCCCCGGCGGAGCGTCAGTTCATCGTTCATCCCTCCGGAGCTGCGCAAGGGCTTCGGCCTCCCGACATACGAAAATCAGGATGCCGTATGGTCTTATTATTTCTTCCGGATGATCCAGAGGGCTTCCAATGTGTGGCTTCTGTACGATTCCCGTACCGAGGGCCTCAAGTCGGGTGAGGAGAGCCGGTATATCAAGCAGCTGGTGTACCAGTACAGGTACGACAAGATGACAAGGACTGTGCTCCGCTACGATATCGGGATGCAGGACGGAGCCGGTGAAATCCCCAAGACGCAGGAGGACCTGGAGCGGATAAAATCCATGACCTATTCCGCTTCATCGCTCCGGAACTATCTGACGTGTCCGGCGAAATTCTATTATTCGTCAGTGTGTCGGCTCAGTGCCGGGACCGAAGTGGCCGAGTCCTTGGACAACAGCATGATAGGCTCGATATACCACGATACGATGTATGCCCTCTATATCGGGGGCGATGCGCTTCTGCCCGATTTCGACATGGACAGGGAAAATGTCAGGGCGAGAATCCGTCAGCCGCTCCGCGAGATCACTTCATCCTATGTCAGGAACCTTCTCGGCCCCGGCAGCGGCGTGATAAATGACAAGATCCGGGCGCTGATAAAGAAGACTTTCAACTCCGACGAGGTCAGCGGCCGCAATCTGGTGATTGAAGACGTGCTCCGGCAGTATGTCAGGCGGACGCTTGAGAAAGACTTGGAGCTGATGGAGCGATTCGGGACCGGAAAGTTCCGGATTCTCGGACTGGAAATGGAGAAATGGTGGCGGTTCGGGCCGTGGAAATTCCACGGATTCATAGACAGGATGGACAGTTTCGTTCCGGGGAAAGTGCGGATTGTCGATTACAAGACCGGCAAGGTGGAGGATAAGGATGTCAAGATAGACGCCTCCAATGCCGGAGCCGTGGCGGACAAGCTGTTCGGCGCGGATGTCAAGGACAGGCCGTCGATAGCGCTGCAGCTTTTCCTGTATGACAGGTATGTGGCTGAAGATGTGAAAGGTATGGAAGTGGAGAATGTGCTGTATCCGGTGCCGTCTCTGTTCGGAAACGATATCCTGTCTTCTCCGGAATGTCCCGAGTTCGATGCGCTTGCGGAAGAGGGTCTCAAGTCCATGTTCGCATCCTTGTCAGACCCCGGCACGGGATTCCGCAGGACGGAGGATGCGGGTGTCTGCCAATATTGTGATTTCCGCAAGATCTGCGGCAGATAGAGGAGGACGGAAAGATGATAAAGATACTGAAAGCGTCGGCCGGCTCCGGCAAGACCTACAATCTGGCGGAAGAGTACATAGCTCTTCTGCTTCAGGGGGATGACCCCTATGCCTACCGCCATGTCCTGGCAGTGACCTTCACCAACAAGGCCACGGACGAGATGAAGCAGCGCATCCTCAAGGAGCTTGATGTCCTGGCGAGAGATCCGGAGTCATCTTCATATCTGCGGGACATCTCGGCGCGGACAGGCAAGTCCGTGGGTGAAATATCCGTATTGTCCGGAAATCTTCTGTACAATATTCTCAACGACTATGGCGCATTCTCCGTCAGCACCATAGACAGATTCTTCCAGCGCACGCTGAAGGCGTTTTCCCGGGAGATCGGCCAGTTTGCATCGTATCAGGTCGAGCTGGACAAGAAATCGCTTGTGGAAGAGAGCGTTGACAGGATCCTGGACGGTCTCTCGGAAGACAACCGCACGCTTCTGGACTGGCTCTCCGACAGCGTGCGGGAGCAGCTTCTGTCCTCCGGACGTTTTTCGCTTGACAGCGAGCTGTATGACATGGCGGATTCCGTCAAGAGCGAAGATTACCGCGAGGCGGTGGAGAAATATGGCGTGGATGAAGACAAGGCGTATTCCAAGTCCAGCCTGTCGGCGCTGAAGAAAGGATGCGGACGTATTGTCTCCGACTATGTCGCCGAGGTGTCGGGAGCGGCCGCCGAGATAGTCGGGAATCTTGCCGGAGCCGGGATTCCGGCCGATGACCTGAGCCGGGTGGTGAAAGCGGTCAGCCGGTATGTCAGCCTCAAGCCCGGAGAAAAAGTCGTCTGCCCTTCCGACGCATTCATGCGGGCGGCAGCCGATCCGGACAAATGGTTCCTGAAGGCAAAGGCTTCTCACAAGGTGGTCGCCCAGGGCCTGATATCTGAGCCGCTGGGCCGTTTCGTCTCGCTTTTCGATGAGAAATACCGGGTGTATATGACGGCGTTTCTGCTGAAATCCCAGATATATTCTCTCGGGCTTGTGAGCGAGATCAACACGTCCTTCAACGCTCTTATGAAGGAGAAGAATGTCCTGAGCCTGGATGATTCCAACACCATATTGAAAGGCATAATAGGCGGCAGCGACGCTCCGTTCATATATGAGAAGACCGGAGTGCGGTTTGACCATTTCCTGCTGGATGAGTTTCAGGACACTTCCAATATCCAGTGGGACAATTTCCGGCCGCTGCTCGAGCACAGCGACGCCTCGGGCAATGAAAATCTGATAGTCGGAGACGTGAAGCAGAGCATCTACCGCTGGAGAAATTCAGACTGGAATCTGCTCAATACGGAGCTTGTGAGCCAGTTCCCGGCTTCGGACGTCCGCACGCTGGAATGCAACTGGAGAAGCGTGGCCAATGTGGTGGAGTTCAACAACGGCTTCTATCCGTATGCGGCGGGGTGTCTGGATGCGATGTCAGGCTCCCTCACCGGGGAAATATCCGGGATATACGGGGATGTGGTCCAGAAAGTGAAGTCCGGGGACAAGGCTCCCGGTAATGTCGATGTCATCTTCTGCGGCGCGTCTGACGGAGATGAATCTCCTCAGATGAACGCCGTCCTGGATGAAGTCAGGAGACTCAGGCGCTGCGGAGCGGCGGACTCGGACATAGGAATTCTGGTGAGGACCAATGTCGCCGGGGCCGAGATCGCATCAGCCCTTCTTGCCGCGGATATCCCGGTGATCTCCGATGACTCGCTTACGGTGAAATCTTCCCCGGCTGTCAGACGTCTTGTGGCTCTGCTGTCCTATGCGGGCGCTCCGGATGACAAGCTCAATTCCTATCTGGCATCTTCGCTCGGGATTACGCCTCCTTCCGGGTATGACTCTCTTATGGATCTGTGCGAATATTTCATCCGGGAGATGAAAGCCGGACTTGGGACGGAGTTTGCCGGGGAAGTGGCGTATATTCAAGCATTTATGGATGTCGTCCAGGACTGGACCGGGCTCAACGGCAATTCGCTCCCGGATTTCCTCTCATACTGGGACTCGGTCGATCCCAAGATAAGTTCGCCTGATGATGCCGATGCCGTGAGGGTGATGACGATACATAAGTCCAAGGGACTTTCTTTCCCTTATGTGATCTTCCCGTACACAGAGTCTGTCAAACTTTACAGGGAGGACAACCGCTGGTGTCATCCCGATGTGGAGGGGACGCCGCTGGAGGATGTCGCATCCGGCGTATATCGGGTCAAGCTCACCTCGGCGGCGGATTCTTCGCTGTTCTCTTCGGATTACAGGCGCGAGAGACTGATGCAGATGGTCGATGCTCTCAATGCCTACTATGTGGCCACGACAAGGGCGGAGAAAGGAATGACGATCATTTCCGCCATGCCGCCTCAGAAATGTCAGGATGCCGTAGGCGAAGGGGCGCAGTATGACTCTTTCGGAAACATGTCACAGATTCTGTACTGGTATGTGCATCTGCCTTCATCCGGCGGAGTATTCAGAGCCATAGCTCCTTATGACGGAGTGGCTGATGAGGTGGCGTCGGGAAGGAAGTATTATTCCGAGCGTTTCCGCAGGGGCGAGCCATACGCCTTTTCCGGTGCTCATCACGTCTCGGAGGGGATTACGGTGGACAGATTCCCTTCGTATCCGCTCAATCCGCAGCAGGAGGACGGCGGGACCGTGAAAGGAAGGCTGGCATTCAGCTCCGAATCCTCGGACTTCTTCTCTCCGGACGGGAAGACCGGCGCCGGCGCTTCCGGAAGGCTGCGTGGAATTGTCCTCCACGACATCATGTCCCGTGTGGGTGTGCCCGATGATCTTGAGAGGGCCGTGGATGAAAGCTTCGGAGACGGCTCCGTGCAGGCGGCCGAGCGGGATGCCATCCTTTCCCTGCTCTCGTCGAGGATAGCCGCTGCCGCAGAGCGCGGATGGTTCCCCGCGGACGGGAAGGGGATATACAACGAAGTCACTGTCATCGATGCCGACGGACAGTCGTATCGCCCTGACAGAGTGCTCATAAGAGACGGCAAAGTGACCATTGTGGACTATAAGTTCGGAGAAATGGAGCGGAAATACGAATCGCAGGTGCGGAAATATGCCGATCTGTACAGGTCAATGGGCTATCGGGACGTGTCCGCAAGCCTGTGGTATGTGCCGGAAGACATCGTGGTGGATGTGTGAGCTTGAAGTTGCCCGCCTGCGGATGCGGATGATTTCAGAAGAGCTTCTGAAGAATCCGGAAAAAATGGTTAATTTTGCGGACGAGTTCAAGACAGTTTCTCATTCTTGAGCGGTATAAACAGTTTCTGCGGCTTGCAGCAGATTCAAAACAAAACGGGGAAACCGGAACAATCATTTCAAAACAGCGTCTTATGACGGACAATAATTACGAAGAGAATCCCATAGTGCTGGATTACAATACGGAACGTGACAAGCTCGATATGCCTGAATACGGCCGCAATGTGCTCAAGATGATTGAGCGCGTCAAGGCCATTCCCGACAGGGAAAAGCGCAGCGAACAGGCCGGAGCCGTCGTGAGGGTGATGGAGCTGCTCAATCCGCAGGTCCACAGTGAAGAGAACTGGGAGCACAAGCTTTGGGACCATCTTTATGTGATGGCCGGTTATGATCTGGATGTGGACTCTCCATATCCGGCACCGGCTCCGGAGGAGAGGATGACAAGACCTGCGACGATTCCGCTGAAGAAGAAGCCTGTCAAGGCAACGCACTACGGCCGCAACATCGAGAGCATAATAGATCTTATCTCGTCCGAGCCCGACGGGGAGCAGAAGACTGCGATGATACGCTCTCTTGCGATGTATATGAGGCAGCAGTATCTCATCTGGAACAAGGACAGCGTCGCTGACGGGACAATCTTCGATGATATAGAGAAATTGTCCGAGCACAGGATCGTCGTTCCGGAGGGACTTACGCTGTCACGCATATCGTCCGACTCCAATTTCTCCAGGCCGGGGATGACTCTGGATTTCGCCCAGGTGCGCAAGACCTCATCAGGCGCCCAGCGCAAGATGAGAGGACGTAAAGGCGGACAGAAACGATAAGTGCCACTAAAAAGCGATTGCCTGATGCCGAGAACAAAAGCGACTGACTCCAAGGAGAATGCCGGTGTAAACAGTGTGGGCTTGCGCCGTTTTGCGGGGCTTGCCTTGTCTGACGTCACGCTTCTGCTGGCGATAGGGTGCATCTCATATCTTTTCTCGTGGAAGCAGGACCAGAGTCTGCTCTGCGGCTCGGACATACCGGGCGCGGAGACTGCAAACACCGGCGGCAAAGTGGGGCTCAGCCTGTCGGCGCTGCTGGTCAGCAGGTGGTTCGGGCTCGGTGCGTTCGCCATCGTCTTTGCGATGGGGATTGTCTGCGTGAGGCTGATTTTCGGCAAGAGACGGTTCTCCATCATCAAGTCCGTCATCCTTTCCGTGAGCGGGGCGGTGCTGTCGTCGTTCGTGTTTGCATATCTCTCGCCGATAGCGGGGCTGGATACGGCTTTCGGATATGGTCTCGGAGGAGAATGCGGCGCCCAGGCCGTTCTCTGGCTTGAGGGAATGGTGGGGAAACTGGTGACGTTCTTCTTCCTGTGTCTGCTGTGCGTGGTCTGGCTGTTCTTTTTCAGCAGGAAATTCTCCGTATGGTTCTCGGGCGAGTTTCCGGAATCTCCGGAAGATGCGGAGGTGGCGTCCAGGCCTCGCAGGACATTCAAGTGGGCTGAAGACCCGGTGGATGAGACGCTCCCGGCCGATGATGCCGCAGAGGAAGAGCCGCTTCCGGAGGATGATATTGAGGATGAGGCGGATGTTGAAGATGATGAACCGGCGCAGGTGCCGCAGGCGCCGGCCGGGACTGTGGCAGCCGTCCGTCCGCAGCCGGCAGCTCCCGCTTCTGCGGGTGCCGGGATTGCGGCCCCTTCACAGGGGGGAAATGAAAGTGCCGCCCATGACTTTGATGTGCAGACAGGGGAGCCTCTTTCCACTGATGTGAGGGAGGACTTGCCGAGAATTGACATCCGCGAGGAACTGGAGAATTATGAATTTCCTTCGCTGGACATATTGAAAGACTACACGGAGTCCATACACCGCGTCTCCGAGCAGGAGCTCAAGCGCAACAACTACAAGATCCGGGCTACTCTTCAGACCTACAAGATCAGCGTGGAGAATGTCGTGGCGGTGGTGGGTCCGACCGTCACCCTGTACAAGATATATCCTTCGCAGGGTGTCAAGATATCTTCCATCCAGAACCTGCACAAGGAGATAGCCATGGCCCTCAACACCAAGGGAGTGAGAGTGGTGATGCTGCCCGACTCAGTGGGTATAGAGGTGCCTAACGACACTCCGTCCACGGTGCCGCTCAAGGCTCTGCTGAATGATGCGGCCTTCAGGGAGACCAAGGCCGAGCTGCCGGTAGCCATCGGGATCACCATCACGCAGAAGATCAAGGTGTTCGACCTGGCTGATGCGCCGCATCTCCTTATCGCCGGAGCCACCAGACAGGGCAAGTCCGTGGGCCTTAATGTGCTCATCGCCTCGCTCCTGTATTCGAAGCATCCGTCTGAACTCAAATTCGTGTTCATCGATCCGAAGATGGTGGAATTCTCGGCCTACAACCAGCTTCTCCATCACTATCTGGCGATACTTCCCGAAGCGGTCAGCGAAAGCGACGAGATGGCCAATGCCATCGTGAAGAAGCCTGCCGCGGCGGAGGCCATACTCCGCTCGCTCTGCATCGAGATGGACTTGCGCTATGAGCTTCTCAGTAAGGCGCTTGTAAATAACGTCAAAGCCTACAATGACAAATACCGCGACCGCCATCTGCTGCCTACCGAGGGCCACAGATATCTGCCTTACATAGTCACGGTGATAGATGAGTATGCCGATCTCACGATGTCCACCGGCATCGGCGGAGAGGGCAAGAACATGTCCCGGAGCATCACAAATTCCATCATCCGTCTTGCGCAGAAAGGGCGTGCCGCCGGCATCCATATCGTCCTTGCCACACAGAGGCCGTCGGTGGACATCATCACCGGTGCGATCAAGACCAATTTCCCGACCAGAATAGCGTTCCGTGTCATGTCCAGAGTGGATTCGCAGACAATTCTCGACTCCACCGGGGCGGAGAAGCTGATAGGACGGGGTGATATGCTGTACTATGCGGGCGTTGAGATCGAACGTGTCCAGTGCGCGTTCATCAGCAACGGGGAAATCATCTCAATGACCAAGGCGATCGGCGCCCAGACCGGCTACAAGAAGGGCTACAACACACCATATTACCTGCCTGCGCCGGATG
>CAVECU010000032.1:0-12370 GCA_963614015.1 uncultured Eubacteriales bacterium | reverse complement strand
GGGCAAGACCGGATATGCCGTCTCCCTCGCCCGCAAGCTCAACAGCCTCAGGGCCGGCAAAGACCGGCATTCCCTGCTCGCAGGCGATGCCGGGGCAGAGATCCTGTCCGGAGACTCAAGGCAGGTATATCGCGGCATGGACATCGGGACGGGCAAAGATCTTGAAGAATACGGAGAGATCCCCTATCATCTGATAGATATCGCGGATGCGGGGACAAGATTTGACCTGTACCGCTACCAGAGGGCTTTCGAGGCCGCCTACAAGGATGTCACGGATCGCGGAGGCATCCCCATACTGTGCGGAGGCTCGGGACTTTATATCGAGGCTGCCACTTGCGGATATTCGATCCCCGATGTGCCGCCGTCGCCGGAGCTCCGGGCCGGATTGGAAGAAAAGAGCACGGAGGAGCTCATCACGATGCTTTCGTCCCTGAAGAAGCTCCACAACAAGACGGACATCGACACGAGGAAACGGCTGATCCGAGCCATCGAGATAGCCTTGTATCAGCAGGAGCACCCTGTGGAGGAGTCCGGCTTCCTGCCCAAGAACACCTATTATATAGGTACGCTGGTCAGCCGGGAGGAGCGCAACCGGAGAATAGACGCCCGCCTGGACGCAAGGCTGGAAGAAGGGCTTGTGGATGAAGTCCGCCGTCTTCTGGAAAGCGGCATCCCTGCGGAAAATCTGATGTACTACGGTCTGGAGTACAAGTTCGTGACCCAGCACGTTCTGGGCATTCTGTCTCTGGAAGATATGAAGATGCTTCTGTCCAATGCGATACACCAGTTCGCAAAGCGCCAGATGACATGGTTCCGGGGAATGGAACGCAAAGGCATCCGCATCCACTGGGTTAATCACCCTCTACATTTCGGAGAACGTATGTTCGACGACATGACGCCTCCGGGCAGCTGCCTCGGGGTCTCCGCCCCGCGCCAATAGTCGGAATCGAAATCGTCCGGATGGACGAATCCGCCGCTGCGGTCAATGCGGAAGGCGATATAATGGATCGCGAATCCCTGCTTCAGAAAATTCTGCTCGTAGAAAGTCTGGACCTCAAACAGCGCATCCACGGCCGCCCGGCCGCATACGGACGAGAGCGCCGAGCCGTACAGAGCCTCCCTGCCGCCGCAGTCCGCATAGAGATCATCCGTGCAAGCAAGTACACCAAGCCCGTTGGCACGGCACACGGCCTTGGTATATTCATATAGATATGTACTGTCGGTCTTCAGATGCACTATGCCGCCCGGCTTCAGGAATCTGCGGTAGCGCTCCAGAAAGACGGGGCTTGTGAGCCTGCTGTTCTCGCTTTTGATCTGAGGGTCGGAGAATGTCAGCCATATCTCGTCCACCTCCTCCGGAGCGAAAAACGCTTCGATGAATTCTATCCGCGTGCGGAGGAACGCGGCGTTGACAAGCCTGTGTTCAGTGGCATATTTGGCTCCTTTCCAGAGCCTTGCACCTTTGATATCCACCCCGATATAGTTCACGTCGGCATTCCGCTCAGCCAATGCCACGGTGTACTCTCCCTTCCCGCAGCCGAGCTCCAGGACCAGGGGGCAGTCCCTGCCGCCGAACATCTTCTCACGCCAGTGTCCCCGGACAGGATGATTCTTCAGATTCAGAGCCCCGCTCCGGCCGTCTTCCCGCAGGAGAACATCATCGGCGGAAGGCTGCAGCAGACAGGAGAACGTCTCGTTCTCAGCGAATTTCTTGAGTTTACCGTGTCCCATTGTCTCTTTTGAGTTTAATCCCAAGGCCTGTCATCCCGTATTTGACGACTGAATCCGCAGGCACCGCCACATAGAGTCTCCACCTGCCGGTCTCCACAGGCGAGGCCCCAGTCATATATGTGGACGTCAGAACTCTGCTATACGGAGATATCGTCTGGAGACTGTCGCCGGCAAGGAGGACATCACTCTCGTACGCCCTGCCCGACGGGCTTTCCCACAGCAGTATGGCAGGCAGTGAGCGGAATGTCCCGAACCGTCTTCCGGATCCGGAGAATGCGGCATAGACGGACAGTGAGTATGACGCCTTAGAGTCATCCATATCCACATCGAAAGGATATCTCCCATACGCATCCCTTCCCGAATTAAGCACGAAATGCTCGTCCGCCGCCGGTCTGGAACAGGAGACCGTCAGAAGACACAGGATGACGGCCATCAGCGTCCGCAACAAGGAAAGATGCCTATTTCTCATCTCCACTGCGGGCTCTGTCCGCCGGGCGGCCGCTGCTTCTGGAGCCGTCCCCGCCTTCGCCACCTTCACCGGCACGGCCGCTGCGCTGACCACGTCCGCCGCGATATTTTCCTCCCTGAGGGCGGCGATCCCTGCGACCGGCATCTCCCCCGGGCCTGACGTCACTGCGTCCTTCCTGAGGCTGATCTTCCTGCTGACCTCCCTGCCGGCGGCCCTGCACACGATCCTGCTGACGGTCTTGCGGGCGTTCCTGCCTGCGGCCCGAGCCTTCGTTCCGGCCTCTGTCACCCTGACGGCCCTGCCCTTTGCGGCGTTTCCTGCCGCTGCGCGCCGGAGCGTCAAATCTGGTTATGCTGTCATCTCCGACCGCCGTGATGAACTCCGGAAGCTCCGGCTCCGGCTCAGTCTTGAGCGACTCCGGACGGACTCCGTTGCGGTTCATCTTGATTATTTCCCTGACTTCCGCCGCCGCCAGCGGATAAAGATTGGCCATCGAGCCTTTCTCGTACGAGAAATACATCACCTCCTTGAGAATGTCAGTCTTCACAAGATAGGCCAGACCATCCTCAAACTCAAGAGGTTCCTGCACTCTCGGGATTCTGGACTGAGCATCCAGATAAGTGGCCACCTCATAGTTGAGACAGCACTTGAGCTTGCCGCACTGCCCGGCGAGTTTCTGCGGATTGAGCGACAAATCCTGACATCTTGCGGCGGCAGTGGTTATGGACTTGAAACTCGTAATGTAGTTGGCACAGCACAGCTCCCTTCCGCACACGCCCAGACCGCCTATGAGCCCGGCTTCCTGCCTTGCGCCTATCTGCTTCATTTCTATACGGATATGAAACTCTTCGGCGAACACTTTGATCAGCTGGCGGAAGTCCACTCTGCCGTCCGCGATGTAGTAGAATATCGCCTTGGTGCCGTCACCCTGGAACTCGATGTCGCCGATCTTCATCTCCAGACCGAGCTCCACGGCTATCTGCCTGGCGCGGATCATCGTCTCCTGCTCCCTCGAGATGGCTTCCTGCCACTTCTCGATGTCCAGGCTCTTGGCCTTGCGGTAGATCCTCTTGAATTCGGCGGTCTCCGGGTCAATGCCCTTGCACTTCATCTGACGGACTACGACAGGGCCTTCGAGCGTGACAATTCCGAGGTCGTGACCGCTCTGCGCCTCCACTATCACCATGTCCCCGACCTTTACATTCTGTCCGGAGGCATTGATATAGAACCCTTTCCTCGTATTCTTGAACCTCACTTCGAAGATATCGGAATACTGGTCCTGCGTGATTCCATGAAGCCAGTTGTAGTCCTCAAGCTTGCAGCAGCCCTTCCTGTATGTGCAGTTCAGCTCGTCCTTCTCGTCACGCATGACAGTGCATCCGCGACTGCAGTCAAACTGAATATTTTCATTGTTTTCCATATATATTGTTGTATATCAATTATTTTCTGTCAAAGCTCACATAAAGCCTGTTGACCAGGTTCGTGAACACTATCTTCTGATTGACATTGCGGAGGATCATCCCCCTCGCCTTGCCGAGAGCTGAAATCGCCGCACCGCAGAATGTCCTGCCGCATTTCCCGAAGATTTCATCATAGAACCGTCTCTCGTCAGGCCTCACCCCGGACAATGCCGGAAGCCCTATCTGCATCATATATATCTTCCTGATGCAGTCTCCGGCCGCCTGGCAGAACCGCTTCTGCTTCTCTCTGGACTCCATTCCGGCCAGAGTCTCGCCCACTTCGAGCACCGACATATAGTCCCGGCTCACGATGCTGTCCATCAGCTTCATGAAGATGTCCATCATCTCCACGTTGTCATCTTTCTCGGCCAGAGATCGGATGGCGGCTCCGATGCTGCCGGAAGAGAACTCCGCCGCATATTCCGCAGCCTCCGCATCCACATCCGCCCACTTCGGCAACGCCTCCGCGATCTCCCGGCGACCGGCCGGAGCCACCCTGATGAGCTGGCATCTGGAATATATCGTCTTCAGCACTCTCTCGGGAGCGTGAGTTATGAGCAAGAACAACACCTTCTCCGCCGGCTCCTCCACAATCTTCAGAAGCCTGTTGGCCGCCTCCGTGTTGAGCTTCTCTGGCAGGAAGACTATCACGGCCTTGTACCCGTCGGAGAACGATGACAGCGAAAGCCACGAGATGATGCTCTTGGCCTCCGCCACATTGATGAGAGTGGACTTCTTGTCCAGTTTGAGGCTCTCATACAGCTCATTCTCAAGGAAAAACGGATTCTTCCGCAGGAGCTCTCTCCACTGCGCGACAAAGTTCTCGGATGTCGGATTCTCGCCCGCCACCGGGAATGTGAAATGCACATCGGGATAGATGAGCTTGGAAATCTGGTTGCACGACGGGCACTCTCCGCAGGAGTCTCCGCCGCTCCGGTGCTTGCAATTAAGGTATTGGAAAAACGCCAATGCCAGAGCCAGCGCCCCGCAGCCCTCGTTTTCGTGGAACATGATGGCGTGAGGCACCCGTCCGCTGTCAGCCATCCCGGCAAGAGCGCACTTCACATCGTCATTTCCTATTATATCCCCGAATCTCACGATTTCCTTTCCGCTACAAAATCAGCTATTTCCATCAGCATCCGCACATATTCGCCCTGTCCCAACACCGACAGAGCCGCCTTGGCCTTGTCCACATATTCCCCGAGCCTGACTGCGGCGGCTCCTATGCCTCCGTGTTCGCAGACAAACCTCACGACCTCTCCGCGGCACTCCGGACATTCGGCCATCTTGCAGACTTTGTCTCTTATCAGTTTCGCCTCATCCCCGGGCACTTCAGACAATGCGCACAGCAGCGGCATCGTTATTTTCTGTTCCAGAAGATCCAGCCCGGCAGGCTTTCCCGTCTGCGGATTCTCCTCATAATCGAAGATGTCATCCCTTATCTGGAATGCCATCCCGAGATTGCGCGAGTACGACCTCACCGCCTCTATCACCGTCTCATCCGCCTCCACGGATATCGCCGCCGACACTGCCGCCGCTTCGAAAAGCGATGCTGTCTTGCTGAATATTATCCTGAAATAATCCTCTTCATCCGTGTCTCCGGACGAGGCCTTCTGCAACTGAAGGAGCTCTCCTTCAGCGAGATCCGCAAGCGTCTTGGAAAATATGCCTATCACCCTCGCCGAATGGCTTCCGCTGCGGAGAATGTTTTCCATAGCCTTCACAAGCCAGTAATCCCCGAGCAGGACGGAAGCCCTTCCGCCCAGAATGGACATCACCGTCGGGACTCCTCTCCGCTCCGGGCTGTCGTCCGCCACGTCATCATGCAGCAGAGTGGCATTGTGCAGCAGCTCCGACGCCGAAGCATACAGAAGAGTGTCTTCCGTCGTGCTTCCGCCCGAGCAGGCCTTCGCCACAAGCAGACAGAGAACAGGCCTCAGCTGCTTGCCCGGATGCAGAAGAATGCTGCGGTTGGTGCTGTCAAGAAGCTCGATGTCACTGGCGAGAGAGTCCCGAATCAGCTCGTCAACTCTCTCCAGATCAGCCCCAAGGCGCTCCTTTATCCCGGCAAAGTCCATATTACAGCGCAGAAACAAGTTCCTCCACCCCGGACGGGAACGATATCATTCCCCTGGACACCTTGTCCAGCATCCCGGTCTCGACATAGAAGTCAAGCAGGTCAATGAACTTGTCGTAAAATCCGTCAATATTGAGCGCCAAAATCTTACCGCCGTATTTGCCGAGCTTGGCAAGAGTGAGCGTCTCCACCAGCTCATCCAGCGTGCCTATTCCTCCCGGCAGGGCGACTGAGGCACATGTCCCCTCACGCATCTTCTCCTTGCGCTCCGACATCGTGTCTGTCAGGACAAGCTCCGAAAGATGAGGATACATATGCTCTTCCATAAACCGTGGAAGGACTCCGATGTGCCGTCCGCCGCATTCGGTGACAGCCTCGGAGATCACACCCATCGTCCCCTTCACGGTGCCGCCGGAAACTATCGTATAGCCCTTGGCACAGACCCTGCGGACAAGCTCACGCGCCGCAGCGTCATACTTGGGGTCAATCTCGTAACTTGACGAGCAGAAAATCACTATTTTCTTATTGTCAGCCATTTCCATCAAAACATATATGCCAGGGAGAACGTTATTCCGTTGAAATTCTTTCCGTCTTTGAAAGCGTCCTTCACGGTAGAGCCGATATTGCCCGGTTTTCCGCTTCCGGAGTCATACAGGGAGCCGAAATTCCAGAAATATTTGGCCGAAACCTGAATTTTCCAGATATCGATGCCTCCGCCTAGACCGAGACCGTATTCCCACCGGGCGAGGTTCGATCCTTTGAACGAAGTGGACTTGTCATCTGTGCCCGTAGCCTTGACCTTCAGGCCATAGCCCACGAAAGGCTCGGCAAAGACATATGGCCGGAAGACAAGCAGATCCGGACCCCACTGCAGCTGGACAGGGATCTCCAGATAGCTCGTCTTGGCGTCAAGACTGAAGTTGCGCGCCCCGGCCTCGTCGAAGTTGGTGCCCTTTGTCTGATACAGGACTGACGGCTGCAACTGAAAGCCCAGAGCCAGAGGCAACTGTGCCGTGAGACCGAAATGATAGCAGCCTATCGATTTCGCCGTCACGTTCTTCGCATTTGAAGACGAAGATGTGAATCCGGCGATAATCCCGGCTCTTGCATGGCCTCTGTTCCCTGCGGACGCCTGCCCACAGAGGAGCACCGCCAGAGCCGATGCCGCGATGGCCAGTGCGAATATCTTTTTCATAGCTTTCCCCCTATTTCGATTCTTCCCGTCCCGGCCGCTACAGCAGCGCATCGATTTTGGCGGCGATCTGTTCCTTCGGGACAAGGCCCACAAGCCTGTCCGCAAGCTGCCCGCCTTTGAAGAAAAGAAGCGTAGGAATGCTTCTTATGCCATATTTGGCAGCCACGTCCCCGCACTCGTCCACGTTGCACTTCGCCACTTCGGCCTTGCCTTCATATTCGGAAGCGACCTCGTCCACTACCGGCGAGAGCGCACGGCACGGACCGCACCACGTAGCCCAGAAATCCACTACCACAGGGACCTGCCCCGAGATTATCTCCTCAAAATTGGAGGGTGTCACTACTTTTGCCATAATCTGATATTTTTAAGAAACTGTTTTGAAAGCTAATTTACAAATATAGTGAATGCAGCGCGAAGATTGAAACAAGAATTTCCTCCGCTTCTTGCTATATTTGTAGGATATGGAATATTCGGAAGCGGTCCTGTGGGGAGCAGCTTCATTGCCACGAAACACAAAATTCTGATAATATGACAAATGTCGAAGAACTGAAAAAGATCGCATCACAGGTCAGGCGTGACATCGTAAGGATGGTCACGGATGCGCAGTCAGGGCATCCCGGCGGCTCACTCAGCAGCGCCGATATCCTGACAGCCCTGTATTTCAACGTGATGAACATCGACCCTGCCGGCTGGACCAGGGACGGCAAGGGACAGGACGCTTTCATCCTGTCAGCAGGCCACATCACGCCGGTCTATTATTCCGTCCTGTCGAGACGGGGATTCTTCCCTGTTTCCGAGCTGGCAAGCTTCAGAAAATACGGCTCAAGACTGCAAGGCCATCCGTGCGTAGAGAAAGGACTCCCGGGGATCACCCAGGCTTCGGGCTCGCTCGGACAGGGGCTGTCAGCCGCAGCCGGAATAGCATTGGGCAAGAAGATTGACGGAGATCCGAACCGTGTCTATGTCCTGTGCGGAGACGGCGAGAGCGAGGAAGGACAGATCTGGGAAGCAGGCATCTTCGCCGCCCACCACAAGCTGGACAACTTGATCGCGATAACGGACTGGAACGGACAGCAGATTGACGGCACCGTGGATGAAGTGGCCGGGCAAGGCGACCTTGCGGCCAAATGGAAATCTTTCGGCTGGGATGTCATCGTGGCTGACGGACACGACTTCGACTCGATTCTTTCCGCATTCTCAAAAGCCAAGGAAAGCACAGGCCTGCCGGTGATGATCCTGTTCAAGACGGATATGGGGCACGGAGTGGATTTCATGGCCGGCACCTGCAAATGGCACGGCAAGGCACCTTCTCCGGAGCAGTGCAAGACCGCTCTCGCGGAGCTTGAAGAGACGCTCGGAGACTATTAGAAGCTGTTTTGAAATCTCCTCCGGACAGAGAGGACATTTTAGACAATCCCTTAATTACCAAGATTATGACAAAATATATAGATACAGGTAAGAAAGATACCAGAAGCGGCTTCGGCGCAGGCCTCCTCGAAGCGGGGAAGGCTGATTCGAGAGTCGTAGCCCTGACCGCAGACCTCAAAGGCTCGCTCAAAATGGACGCTTTCGCAAACGAGTTCCCTGAGAGGTTCGTCCAGTGCGGAATCGCGGAAGCCAACATGATAGGCGTCGCGGCAGGACTCGCCGTCACCGGCAAGATTCCGTTCGCAGGCTCATTCGCGGAGTTCGTGACCGGCCGCGTGTATGACCAGATACGCCAGGAAGTGGCTTACGGCCAGACAAATGTGAAGATCGCCGCCTCCCACGCCGGCATCACGCTCGGTGAGGACGGAGCCACCCATCAGACAATGGAGGACATCGCCCTGATGCGCGCGCTCCCCGGCATGGTGGTCATCAATCCTTGCGACTACAACCAGACCAAGGCGGCCACGATAGCCGCCGCCGGATACAACGGCCCGGTATATCTGAGATTCGGCCGCCCGTCAGTGCCCAATTTCACCCCGGAAGACCAGACATTCGAGATAGGCAAAGCCTTGGTGCTCAATGAAGGTAAAGATGTCACCATCATCGCCACGGGTCATCTCGTATGGGAAGCGCTGAAGGCTGCCGAAATCCTGGAGTCAGAGGGCATCTGCGCCGAGGTCATCGACATCGCCACCATCAAGCCGCTTGACGAGAAGACAGTCGTCGCATCCGTGCTGAAGACCCGCTGCGTCGTCGTGGCCGAGGAGCACAATATGGCAGGCGGACTCGGAGAGCTGATCGCCGGAGTCCTGGCCACGAAAGCCCCGGCCCCGATGGAGTTCATCTGCGGAGGAGACAGATTCGGCCAGTCCGGGACGCCGTCCGAGCTGATGGCCGTCTATGGGCTGGATGCCAAGCACATAGCGGAGGCCGCAGACAAAGTGATCAACAGGAAATAGACGGCCGCAAAGAGCGCAGCCCCGATGCAGGACAAGGAAATAATACGCCTATACCGCGACGGAGACAGAGAGCGGGCGTTTTCAGAGCTGGTGAAGGCCTACAGCGAACGCCTTTACTGGTGCGTCAGGCGTTTTGTCCTCAGCCACGAAGATGCGGATGACCTGGTCCAGGAGATTTTCATCAAAGTCTGGGCAGCGCTCCCCTCTTTCCGTGAGGAGTCGCGGCTTTTCACTTGGCTGTACCGGATCGCCACCAACGAAGCCATCAACTTCGTCCGCAAGCAGAGCCTGAGAGCCGCCTTGAGTTTCAAAAGCATTGATGCGGAAGCCGAACGGCGGATTGACGAAGACCCGTATTTCGACGGCAACGAGGCTCAGCGCCTTCTGATGAAAGCTATCGGCAAACTGCCGCCGAAACAGAGGACGGTATTCTCGCTGAGATATTTCGAAGAGTTGAAATATGAAGATATCGCCGAAATCACCGGGACTTCCGTGGGCGCGCTGAAGGCTTCCTACCATATAGCTTACGAAAAAATCAAGTCCGAGGTGAAAGACTTCGGACTGTGATTTTACTTTCACCCTCATAATGTGTCTAACGATATGTTAAAGTTCAGATATGACTGACAACACCTATAAGAAAACACCTTTCAAGGTGCCTGAAGACTATTTCGCCTCTCTGGAGAAAAGGCTTGAGACGATACCGACAGGCGGAAGCGCCGCCCGTCCGGGAAGAAGTGTCTTCTGGAATGTCGCCGCAGCCGCAGCCATCGCAGCCGTCGTCTCCGGCGGATTCGCTCTGCTCAGGCCGGCGTCATCGGTCGAGGAAGATACCGACGGTCTCTCCACTCTGGAGATAATCCGCATGGCCGACCTTGTGCCGGTGACGGAGCCGTACCTCATCTACGGGTCAGAGGAGAGCGAAGAAAATGATCTGTCAGAGACTGATATCACGGAATATCTGATCACATCACGAGCAACTCTAGAATATATAGCATATTATGAAACAGTTAAGTAAACTCATCGCCATCCTGCTCACAGTTCTGCTCGCCACGCCGATGCGTGCGGGCTGCGGAGACGACCGGAGCGGCTGGCAGGAAAAAATGAGAGCGGAGAAAGTGGCGTTTCTCACATCCTCACTGAACCTTACGACTTCGGAAGCGGAGAAGTTCTGGCCCGTGTACAACAAGATGGAAGATGTCCGCAAAGAGGGCTTCATGAAGATGATGAAGGCCTACAAGGCTCTGGAAGAGGGCATCAAGGCCGACAAACCGGAAAACACGATTGCCACGCTTCTTGACAGCTATCTCGCCGCCATCCAGGAGTCCAAGGACATCGAAAAGAAGATGATGCAGGCATACTCCGGGATCATTCCTCTGAAGAAAGTCGCCAAGCTGTTTGTGGCCGAGGAGGAATTCCGCAGGCAGCAGATAGGCAAGTGGAACAACGGGAGGCAGGGAATGCCGCCTCACGGGCAGCAGAAAGGCCAGAGGCCGCAGCCTCCGCAGGGAGGACCGCAGAACGGCGGCGCTCAGGCGAACAAATAGAAATCTCGCATAAGGGAAATGTACTCACCGGTATATTTCCCTTTTTCCATTATGGTCAGCATCGTCTCCCCGGCATCCCGCCTGCGGCGTCCCAGCGTCAGCACGACTCTTCCTGCGGCTTTGCGCTCCACTGTCCTGATCCGCACTATGGCAGATGCGTACAGGCCGAAGCTTCTTCCGTAGCGCAGCGCGGCATTCTCATCCGCAGCGGGAAGCACAAGGGACAAGGCGCCGTCCTCCGACAGATGCGCCTGAGCAAAGGCGATGACCTCCCTGTATGACAGGCTGCCTCCCGTGTGCCTTGCCGCCGTGCGGCGTTCATCGGGATTGGTCAGAGAAGAGTCGTAATAGGGTGGATTGGACACTATGAGGTCAAATGCTTCTCCCGCTGCGGCATCCGAATGTCCGAACTCCAGAAGAGACATATTCTCCGCCGCCATCCATCCGGCCCAGGGAGAAGACATGAAGTTCATTTCCGCCTCCGCAGCCGCCGGAGCATCGATGTCTATCCCTATGATTTCCGGGCTCTTTGCACCTTCCTGCTCCAGCCTCTGGGCCAGCATCAGCGCGATGACACCTGTCCCGGTACCGATGTCCAGAATCCTCCGGAATGACGCCTCTGCGGGGGCCAATGCCCCAAGCAGCACGCCGTCGGTATTCACTTTCATCGCAGAAAGTTCATTCCGGACCTCAAACTTCTTGAATCTGAAGACTTCCATCTCCCGGCATCAGAAATCAGGTTCCGCAAACCTTCCGTCCACCATAAACAGCGAACGGTCACACATCTTCGCCAGAGAAGGGTCGTGAGTCACTATCACTGTCGTCTGCCCCAGCTCATCGCGGAGCTTGAAGAACAGGTTGTGCAGTTCCGCCTTGGTCACGCTGTCCAGATTGCCTGACGGCTCGTCGGCGAAAAGCACGGCCGGGCGGTTCATAAGCGCTCTTGCGATGGCCACACGCTGCTGTTCTCCGCCCGAGAGCTCCGACGGCTTGTGCCCCGCACGGTCAGAGAGGCCCATTGTCCCGAGAAGCTCCGCCGCACGGCTGCGGGCATCCCTTGCGGAAGACCCTCCGATAAGCGCCGGAATCATGATGTTTTCCAGAGCGGTGAACTCCGGCAACAGGTGATGGAACTGGAACACGAAACCTATTCTCCTGTTTCTGAACTCGCTCAGCTGACGGCTCCCAAGATGCAGCACATCAGTGCCGTCTATGATGAGCGCCCCCTGATCCGGAGACGACAATGTGCCCAGGATCTGGAGCAATGTGGATTTGCCGGCTCCCGACGCCCCCATAATGGACACCACCTCCGACTTGTCCACCCGGAAGTCTATCCCCTTAAGGACTTTCAAGTCCCCGAAAGATTTCTCTATGCCAATGGCTTCTATCATCATAACCTTGTAGAATCAACGGTTCCCCCCGTCACCCGCAGGATGACAGCCTTCCCCCCCCCCGGAGGACTTGCAGGCTCACCCCATGCGGCAGAGACTTCCGCACGGTCACAAAA
>CAVECU010000031.1:0-12541 GCA_963614015.1 uncultured Eubacteriales bacterium | reverse complement strand
TCCTGAATATCTTCTTGTTGCAGTCCACGAAGCGGAGCCTTCTGAAAGAGGCCAGGAAAAGTTTTCCGCGTGCAAATATACAAAAAACAATTGAATATGAATAACATCCAAGATTATTATACAAAATACGGGAAAATTGTTATACAATTTGCGGCGGATTCGTTATACGGATTGTAGATTCATCCTATCTGCGGTTGCCGGACCGCTTCCCGAAAAATTGCTATATTTGCTGCTTCAACGGGGTCCGTCTGCACGCCATCTGATGAAACGCAAAGCCATAAAATATATTGCAGCCGCGGCCATAGCTGCGGTCATGCTTTATTTCTCGTTCAGGGAAGTGAAGTGGGACGACTTTATCTCAAGCCTCTGCGGATGCGACTGGATCTGGATCATTGTGGCGATGGCCGCCGGGGTGATGTCGTTCTGGCTCAGGGCTGTACGCTGGAGAGAGCTGCTCCTGCCCATTGACCCCGAGACGAGCGGGAAAGTGACTTTCAATGCCATAAACATATCATATCTCGTGAACCTCGTGCTGCCGAGAGTGGGTGAATTCGCCCGCTGCGGCATCGTCACCGGACATTCGGCCTCCGATGTCGAGGATGGCGGGAAGAAGAAAGCCTCGTATGACAAAGTCCTCGGGACTGTCGTGCTGGAGCGCTCCTGGGATGTGATGACAATGCTTCTTCTGGTCTTCGTGCTGGCGGTGATGATGTGGGGCAGATTCGGAGAATTCTTCACGGACAAAATCTTCGCGCCCCTCTCCGGGCGGCTGAATATGAGCCTTCTCGCCTTCGTCATCGGAGCGGCGGCCGTCTGCCTTGTCCTCTTGTGGACGCTGATGCGTCTCCGCGGCAGGAGCAGGACGGCATCGGCTCTTCTCGGATTCCTCAAAGGCTTGTATCAAGGGGCGATAAGCTGCCTTGGGATGAAGAAGGCCTGGCTTTTCTTCCTATATACGGCACTTATCTGGACGATGTATTGGGCGATGAGTTTCGCCGTGCTCCTGGCGGTGCAGGGCATGGACGCATCCGCTCTCGCTCCGGAATTTGCCGGAGCCGTGGAGAAACTTGCGGGCCTCGGTGCGGCGGATGCCCTCTTCCTGATGCTTGCGGGCAGTCTCAGCTCGCTCATCCCTGTGCCCGGAGGATTCGGCGCATTTCACTATATCGTGGCTATGGCCCTGTCTTCCGTCTATGGGATTCCGTTTGCGATGGGAATAGTATTCGCAACTCTCTCTCATGAGTCTCAGACGCTTACGATGCTCATATGCGGTGGTGCGTCATATGTCTCGGAGTCTGTGACCCTCGTCGGCGGGCCGCGTAAAGGACTGTCGGTATGAGCCTCGACCTTTTCAGAGAAATGCTGGAAATCCAGTCTGTGAGCGGGACGGAAAGGCGTCTTGCGGAGTTCCTTGAGACGCGTTTTCATCAGGAGAGCCTCAAGTTGAGCGGCTGCGGCGGTTCCGTACCGTGCACCGTGAAGCGGATGGAAGTGGGGGACGGCACTCTGAATCTGCTCTTCCGCTGGATGCGGGCCGGTGATGAAGAGAAGATGCCGGCGATATGCCTGTGCACCCATCTCGACACTGTCCCTCCATATTTTCCGCCGAAATTTGAAGAAATACGCTCCGGGGCGTTGCTGCCGGACGGGCGGACCGCCGCTGGGGATGACATCCTTGTTACCGGGCGGGGGAGCTGTGACGCCAAGGGCCAGATATTTGCCATGTGGCTGGCCTGTATGCAGATGCAGAAGACGTTGGAGTCCTATGGCGGAGGTTTCGGGCTTCTGCTGCTCTCCGGCGAGGAGACGGGCTCTTTCGGGGCGAAGGCTTTCACCCGTGACTGTGAAGGCTCCGGGCATCTGGTCGTAGGGGAGCCGACAGACAACATTCCGGCATCGGCCGCCAAGGGTACGGCTGCATTTGAAGTCACCGTCTGCGGCAAGTCCTGCCACTCCGGCTATCCGGAGCTCGGCAGAAGCGCGGTGGATACATTCCTATGTATCGCAGACAAGCTGCGGCAGACCTGTTTCCCGGTGGATCCGATTCTCGGAGACACCACTTGGAACATAGGCAGGCTGTCTTCGGACAACCCGCAGAACGTCTTGAGCCCGCTGCTGACGTGCAGAATATATTTCCGTACCACATTCGCATCGGCGGAAGCGGTGGACAGGCTGATGGCAGGGATTGCGGAGGAATACGGCGATGTCCGGGTCGAAGCTCTCGGCGGCGACAGGCCTATGCGGTATTTTGTCCCTTCGGGCTATGAGCCGGCTCCTGTGGCGTTCGGAAGCGATGCTCCGAGGCTGACGAAGTTCGGACGGCGCACGCTGTGCGGCCCCGGCTCCATCAGAGTTGCACATACTCCTGATGAATATATACTTGTGAGCGACATAGAGAGGGCGGAAGCGCAATATGCGGACATGATCCGCCGGGCTGTTTCGGGAGACGGCTCGTCTCCGCTCGGGCGCCAGTAGAGCGATAAGCGAATAGGGATTCCAATACAGGATGAATATGATAGTAATGAAATTCGGCGGGACTTCGGTCCGTGACAAGGAAGCGATAGAGAGGGTGACGGACATTGTCCGGGGGCGTCTTCGTGACAAGCCTCTGGTGGTGGTGTCCGCCCTGGCAAAAGTCACAAGGCTTCTGTGCCTGATAGCCGAGGAAGCGCAGGCTCAGCACTCTGCCGAGGTGGACAATCTGCTGGCTTCCCTGCGGGACAGGCATACCGCTCTGGCGGCGGAGCTGTTGTCCGGGGAATGCACCGCGTCCGCAGGCGTCTCCGGGGGACAGCCTCTGGCAGACTGCTTCTCCAGAGTGAACACCATCTGCGATGACCTTGCCGAGTTCGTCAGAGGAGTATGCCGGATAGGGGAGCTCTCGCAGAGGAGCTATGCGAGAATAGTGTCCACGGGAGAAGTCCTGTCGTCCGTCATCGTGTCCGCCGCCATGAATGCACGGGGCATCAGCTGCGGGTGGCTGGATGCGCGGGAAATGATAGTGACAGATACGCAATATATGTCGGCGTCCGTCGATCTTGCCGCCACGGAGGCCAATGTGAGGAGGATTGTCCCCGAGGCGTCCAAAGGTGTGGCCGTGCTGCTCACTCAAGGGTTCATCGCTTCATCCGCAGACGGCTCTCCGTCCGTACTCGGGTTTGAAGGCTCGGACTATTCGGCCGCCATTTTCGGGATGGCGCTGGGCGCGGAGAGAGTGGAGATCTGGACTGATGTGGACGGAATCCGCAGTGCGGATCCTCGGATAGTCCCCGATACCGGGCGAATTGCCAGAGTGTCTTACGAAGAGGCGTCGGAGATGGCGCTGCTCGGTGCGAGAGTCCTGCATCCGCTCACCACTCTGCCTGCAAGGAAAAAGAATATCCCCGTCTGCGTGCTCAATTCGATGAATCCGTCCTGCGAAGGCTCGTTTGTGACGAGAGATGCGGAGCAGGCCGGGCCAAAGGCTGTCGCCGTCCGGGACGATGTGACATATCTGGAGATCCGGCAGGGCGGCTCCGCAGGCGTGTCCGCCCTGCTCTGTGCCGTGTGTGGCGAGGCGGAAGCCAAAGCGGTCAGAATCTGCCTTGTCAGCGTGTCGGATTCGTTGCTCTGTATCACTGTCGAGTCCGGAAAGGCCGGCACTGAAGCGTTCGTGGATGCGATATCCGGAAGATTTGATGTGACAGTATATAGGGACAAGGCCCAAGTGTCTGTCATCGGAAAAGATGTAGTCCTTGTTCCGGGGCTTGCGGACAAGATGCTGAGTTGTGCGGGGCGCATATATATGATGGTGCACAGCCCTTCGCTCCTGAGTTCCAGCATTGTCATAGACAAGGAAGAAGCTGCGGCGGCTGCGGCGGCGCTGCACAAGGCTCTGTTCAAGGCATAGGGATTATTTCAAAACAATTGGAAATGAAAGTTTTTATCAGCGGCTATGGCCGGATGGGACATATCGTAGAGTCGGTATTGGCGGAGCGCGGAATACTCTGCGCCGGTGTCAGCGAAGATATATGCGGTGTGGACAAGGCCCTCGCCGGAGAGTGCGTGTGTGTGGATTTCACGGTGCCGGATGCGTTCCGGGCCAATTACAAGTTCATTGCCGAGAATTTCAAGGCGGCCGTTGTCGGCACTACCGGCTGGGACGATATCCGTGGAGAGGTGTCGGAATATTTCAGGAAATGCGGGACCCCTCTTGTCTGGGCGTCCAATTTCTCCATAGGGGTCAATGCCTTCACGGCTGCGGTGGAGACGGTCTCGAAGCTCCTCGCCAAGGCCGGCGGCTATGCTCCGTATATCGTTGAGAAGCATCATTGCCACAAGCTGGATGCCCCGAGCGGTACGGCCAAATCGCTTGCAGCTGTCATTGAGAGCAATATGACGACGACTCCCGATGTAGCCTCGGTCAGAGTGGGCGAGCTCGCAGGAGTGCATACGGTCGGATTTGAAGGCGGCTGCGACAGAATCACTCTGGAGCACGAAGCGTTCAACCGGCGTGGATTCGCCGAAGGCGCGGTCGTCGCGGCGGGAATGGCGGATTCGCTGGCCGGTTCAGGGGCCGGGACACTGGTATGGGAGTTCCGTGACCTGCTCTGTGCAGACCCGTCTGACGGCAAGTGCTGAAGTGACCGGAATTATTTCAAAACAGCTTCTGAGTAAGAAGAAGATTCAAAACAAATTCTGAGATATGAGAAATTTCAAGGGTCTTGGGACGGCGCTGGTGACTCCGTTCCGGGGAGAGGAAATAGATTATGACGCATTCAGGCGCCTTGTCCGCCGTCAGGTGGAAGCCGGAGTTGACTTCCTGGTGCCTCTCGGCTCCACTGCGGAGACCCCCTGCCTGTCCGACGAGGAGAAGCGGCGGATTCTGAAACTGACCGTGGAGGAGGCTGCAGGCCTTCCTGTCGTGGCCGGCGTTGGCTCCAACTCCATCGCGGTGACGCTGCACAATATGGCTGATCTCGAGCCTTTCGGGGCGGATGCCTATCTCGTGGTGACGCCGTTCTACAACAAGCCGGGCCAAGAAGGCATATATCAGTATTTCAAGGCGATAGCGGGCTCTACCGACAAGAAGATCATTCTCTACAATGTCCCTTCCCGCACCGGTGCGGATATGAAATGCGAGACTGTCCTGAGGCTTGCGGAAATCCCCAACATCGTGGCAGTCAAGGAGGCTTCCGGCGATGTGGCGAGGATTATCGACATCCGTCGTCAGGCTCCGGAGCGCTTCACGGTGCTGAGCGGCAATGACGACCAGACTCTGCCGCTGATGGCAGGCGGTGTGGACGGCGTGATCAGTGTCGCGTCCAACGTCGCTCCGGCGGAGATGAAAGCTCTGACGAGAGCTGTTGAGGCCTCCGATCTGAAAGAGGCCATAAAGCTCAACAACAAGCTGATACCTCTCTATGAGGCCTGCTTTGTGGAGAGCAATCCTATCCCTGTCAAGGCGGCGCTGTCGCTTATGGGTCTGTGCTCCGCCGAGATGCGCCTGCCGCTCACGAAGGCCGGGGAAAGCACTCTGGCAAGACTCTCCGAGGTGCTCGCCGGACTTGGGATGCCGGTGTGCGGGGCGTGACGTCAGAGACCGTATGCCGTGAGGATAAATAGTTGGAAAACAGACTTCAAGGAAAGGTAGAATTCTATGGAAATGGATATGGTCGAAGGTAAGGAGCGGTTCCGTCAGTTGTGCGGCGAGCTCGAAGCCGGTCGGATCCGTGTGGCTGAGAAAATCGGCGGCAGATGGGTGGTGAACACCCGGATAAAAGAGGAGATTCTGAACGGATTCAAGCTCGGCAGTCCGTCGGAAGTCAGATGCGGGGCGTTCAGCTTCATCGACAAGGATACGCTTCCCGTGCGGCAGTTCTCGGCAGGTGACGGAGTGCGCATAGTGCCGGGCGGAAGCTCCATAAGATGCGGAGCCTATCTGGCCCCGTCGGTGATAGTGATGCCTCCGGCCTATGTCAATATCGGAGCCTACATCGATGCCGGGTCAATGGTGGATTCGCACGCGCTGGTGGGTTCCTGCGCCCAGATTGGCAAGAATGTGCACATAGCTGCCGCCGCCCAGATAGGCGGAGTACTTGAGCCTGTAGGCGCACTGCCTGTCATCGTGGAGGACAATGCTTTCATCGGGGGCGGCTGCGGCGTGTATGAGGGCGTGCTTGTGGGAGAGGGTGCGGTGCTCGGTTCCGGTGTGATACTCAACAGATCCACGGCGCTTTATGATGCCGTCAGAGGCGGATTCATCCGTCCGGATGCGGATGGAAGGCTTGTCGTGCCGGCGGGGGCCGTGGTCGTGTCCGGAAGCCGTCCTGTACGCAAAGGCCCCGGAGCGGAAGACGGAATCCAGGTCTATACACCTGTGATAGTGAAATATAGGGACGCCAAGACTGACGCCTCTGTGGAACTGGAAGACTTGCTGAGGTGATGCCTGTGGACTACGACAGATATTTCTCCGATGATGTGCCTTCATTTGTGAGCTCTCCTACTCGCGAGATCTTCAAGAAGGTGGACATCAATGCCATCTATTCTCTTGCCGGGGGATATCCCGATCCCGCGACTTATCCGCTTGACAAATACGGCGAGATAATGGCCGATGTCATCGTCCGATATGGGGCGAAGGCCTTCCAGTACGGCGGCACCCAGGGAGTGCCCGAGCTCAGGAATGTGCTGTCTTCCAGATATGGGCAGCCTTTGGAGCGCATTCAGATCACGACATCGTCCCAGCAGGGGATAGATGTGTGCGGGCGGGTGTTTCTCAATCCCGGTGATGTCGTGCTGTGCTCCAATCCCACATATCTCGGTGCCCTGCAGTCGTTTCTGTCCTACAGGGCGGAGCTTGTCGGGGTGAGCCGCCGCTACGGATTGTCCGGATTCCGGCAGGCGTATGAAGATGCCATACTTTCCGTCCGTGCCGATGGCAGGCGGGTGAAGCTGATGTATATGATTCCGGATTTCCAGAATCCGTCGGGGGAGACTCTGACTGCGGAGGAGCGGCGGTGTCTGGTGTCGCTTGCGGAGCGGTATGATTTCCTGATAGTGGAGGACTGCCCGTACAAGGAGCTGCGGTATGAGGGTGAAGATGAGCCTTCGATGTATTCGATGTGCCCGGAAAGGGTCATTCATCTCGGCTCGTTTTCCAAGATAATGAGCCCCGGATTCCGGCTCGGATGGATCTTCGCAGCCCCGGAAATAATACATCAGATATATGTGTGCAAGCAGGCGCTGGACCTCTGCCCGCCGGTGTTCGACCAATATGTCGCCGCCGGATATATGGCCTCCGGAGCCTTGGACGCCAATCTGCAGAAGAGCAGGGCTCTCTATCGGGAGAAGCGGGACATAATGCTGGAAGAGCTTGCGGCCGGTATGCCCGAGGGCGTGTCCTGGACCCGTCCGCAGGGAGGTCTGTTCCTGTTCCTGACCCTGCCCGAGTATTTTGACTGCGTGGCTCTGTATGACAAGGCTCTCTCCGCGGGGGTGGCGTATGTCGCCGGCAATATGTTCTTCACGGACTTCGCATCGGGGGCCGGACGCAATACTATGAGGCTGAACTTCTCGTTCCTTCCGACCGGGAGACTGCGTGAGGGCGTCAGGCTCCTGTGCCGTCTTGTCCGGGAGGCTCTGGCGGCACCGTGCGGCGGAAATTCCGGGAGACCTCTCCACGCATAAAATTTCTGTTGAGCAAGATTCAAACAGCTTCCAAGTCGCTTATGAAATTCTACAAATACCACGGAGCCGGCAACGATTTCCTGATAGCCGACGGTAGAAATGTCCGCATTGATCTGACTGCAGGACAGATAGCCGCCTTGTGCGACCGTCACACGGGCTTCGGGGCGGACGGGCTGATGGTGCTGGAAAGCAGCGGGAAATATGACTTCGCGATGCGTTACTACAACCCGGACGGCTCCGGCGGGATGATGTGCGGCAATGGCGGACGGTGCATTGTGGCTTTCGCTGCGGATCTCGGCTGCACGAGCTTCAGATTCGAGGCGCCCGATGGATATCATGAGGCGGAACTCCTTCAGAGCCAGGCGTGTGAGGCTGACGCTCCATTCTCCGGCAAGCCGCGTATGATAAGGCTTAAGATGGCGGACGTGTCCGGAGCTCGGGCATATCGCGGCGCGGATGGATGTGCTTCCGGGCTTGGATTTGCGTATCCGTCCGGGACGCCCGGTTGCGATGCCGGTGCTTCCTCTCTTGACTGGTATATGGACACCGGGACAAGGCATCTTGTGCGGTTTGTGCAGGACTTGGATTCCTGCGACGTCGCAGGCGGGGGGCGCATCCTGAGGTATGACGGCAGATTTGCTCCTGTCGGAGTCAATGTGGATTTTGTCCGGATCAATGCTCCGGGCGACATATCGGTGCGCACCTATGAGAAAGGTGTTGAGGCTGAGACGCTTGCCTGCGGCACCGGGATAGTCGCATCTGCCCTGGCCTCGTGGCTTGTCTCCGCTCCGGGAGCTCTGTGTCCTGCGCCTGATTCCCCGGTTTGTACCTCGATTAATGTCCCGAGTGATTCCCCGGACGGTTCCTTGTCTGGCGGCGGAAACCTTCCCGCCGGGCGCTGCGCAGCGCCCGCTGCAGGGGCTGTCAGCTGCCTTGTGCACGCCCGCATTGCGGATCTGTCAGTCTCTTTCGTCCCCTCTATAGAAAGCGCGGACGTCCGCAGCCTGTCAGAGGCCTCCGGCTGTGCCTCCTCCGGCATGGCCTCCGTCCCCTTTGCGGCGACAGAAGTCTATCTCACGGGCCCCGCCGCCTTCATCGGCACCGTTCAGACGCCTATTGTCTGATAATCTCGCAGCCACAGGCAAAATTCGCCCGCCCAGTTTCTCACTGAAATCACCTCGATCGTGTATCCGCCCTTTTCGATGGTCTGATCTTGGTTCCAGGTGGTTATCAGATTCGTACATCTTCTGTACAATTTCTCCACCCGGATACTCCACCCGGTAGATTCTGAAGTTCATCCAATAAATAATTTATAATGGATAGAAATAGTCTTTTTTATCCATTATGTGAATAATTTTGGATAAAATGACGTTATTTGTTCGACTGCCTGTGACCTTGTATGAAAAAAGTGGTTTCGGGCGCTACAACTCGACCCACCGCACCCCGGCATCCCTCTTCCACCAGGTGAGCTGCTTCTTGGCATAGTGCCTCGTGTTGCGCTGAATAAGCCTTATGGCCTCATCCAGACTGGTCTTCCCGTCGATATAGTCAAACATCTCCTTGTATCCCACGGTCTGCAGCGCCGGCAGATCCCTGTGCGGCAGCAGACTGCGCACCTCATCCTCCAGACCGTCATCGATCATCTTCAGCACTCTCCGGTCGATCCGGTCATAGATGTCCTGTCTGGGCCGCGTGAGGCAGACTTTCTCGATATCGAAACTCCTCGGCTTGGGAGCGGACAATTTGAATGACACGAACGGCTTCCCTGTCATCAGGAACACCTCAAGGGCCCTCACGACCCTCTGTCCGTTGCGGATGTCGATGGCCGCCCAGCTCTCCGGATCCGCTTTCCGCAGCTGCTCGGCGAGAGCCTCCACGCCCTCGTCCCTGAGCCTGTCCGTCAACTCTTTGCGAAGCGAAGGCTCTCCGTCGGGAAGGCTGTCCAGTCCGTTGCATACGGCATCGATGTAGAATCCGGAGCCTCCGGTCATCACCAGTGTCTCGTGCCCCTGCGCGAACAGCCGCTCTATGAGGCCGATGGCATCGATTTCATACTGTCCTGCCGTATAGGGCCGGCTTATCGGCACGGTTCTGACAAAATAATGCTTCACGGCGGCAAGCTGTGAAGCATCCGGGACAGCTGTCCCTATTCTCATTTCCTCATATATCTGACGTGAATCGGCGGAAATGACAGGAGAACCGTATCTGATGGCCGCCTCTATGCTGAAGTCGGTCTTTCCCACAGCGGTAGGCCCGGTGATTATGAGCAGTTTTCCTCTCATCGGACGGCTCGTGTCGCATCTGTCCGCCGCAGGCCTCTACAGGCTCAGGTCCTCGGATCCGTCATAGATGATGTCGCCGTCTTCATCGGTGAGAGACCTCGGCTCGTCATCGTCGTCGCTCTCGTCGTCATCTTCATCTCCTCCGGCATCATCGCCGAGGATATCCTGGAACTCGTCAGCCGATTGTTCGGCCTCCGCGCCGGCATCCTGACCGTCCTTGCTCCATCCGGAAGACTCGCCCGGAAGATGTCTCTGCTCGTCAGGAAGATCCTCATAAGCCACATAGCCGTTCTCGAACGCCTCAGGATTGGGTCCCTTGGTCTCCACGAGGGCCGGGCATTTCTCGCCGCAGACTTCTTCCCTCTCGCCTTCAAGGGTGAGAATCACGCTCTTGCGCTCAGTGACATTGTAGAAATAGACAAAGGACGCAATGCCCTTTTCCACGGTCTCCGCCAAAGTCACTTCATCGGCGGTGCCTGCTCCCAGATCGAACATCCCGTATCTGGCGACCAAAGCTCCGGCTTCGTCCAGGCCTTTCAGCTGGATCAGCTGGTCATTGGGAAAATCCATATCGTCCCTCATCAGCTTGTGGAACTCGTACAAGGTCATTGAGGATCTCACTTCATACACCCGGGTGAAGCCCTTGATCCCCGGCAGGGAAACTCTATATCTGAGAATCATAAAAAAGCTGTTTTGAATAGTTCGTAGTCTATGCGTCCGGTTTTTCCGGCAGAACCGTGCAAATTTACAAAATATTTCTTTCCGATTGCAGACGCGGCTGCTTTTGCCGGGGCGCAGTGAATTTGTCCGCCGCTGTCGCAAGAAAAGGGCGGGATTATTTCAAAACAGGTTCGTATAGCTTATTTTTGCAGTGGCTCCCCGGACATCCGCGGAGCCGGTCTGACCTTATGGAGACACCAGGAAAACCTACTCCGGATCTGTATCGGAGCATCGCTTCCAAGGCCGAAGGCCTGTTCAAGGACAACGGCAGCAGATTCATCGCTCTGGCCTACCCCGTCGAGACGGAAGACGAGGTGAGGCGGATTGTCGGTTCCCTCAAGAAGCAATATCACGATGCCCGGCATCACTGCTATGCCTATCGTCTTGGCTATAAAGGAGAAATATTCCGGGCCAATGATGACGGGGAGCCGTCTTCCTCGGCCGGCAGACCGATTCTCGGGCAGATCGACTCCAATGGGCTGAGTGACATTCTCATCGTGGTCGTCCGCTATTTCGGCGGCATCAAGCTCGGGATTCCGGGCCTTATCCGGGCCTACCGCACCTCGTCCGCCGATGCCATAGCCAATGCCGAAATCATCACCAAGACGGCTTCGCGGCGGTTTCGCATCGAGTTCGGCTATATGGAGATGAACAGCGTGATGAAATTGGTCAAAGATATGCGTCTTGAGCCTTCCGGGCAGGACTTCGGCAATGTCTGCTGCATGGACGTGGCCGTGAGGCTGTCCGCCTGCGATGACTTTGAGGACAGAGTGGGGAAGATTCCAGGTTGCCGGACAGTTCCGGCGGAGACCGGGGGATCGGACTTCGGGCCGGAGGCTGACGAGACTCCCTCCGCAGGGTGACGCCAGCCCGTCGGCGAGTGACCGGAAGATCCTCTAAACGGACAGAAACAGACAGACTTAAACATTTACAGAATATGCCTAAAAATCTTATTTCCATCCGGGATTTCTCGAAAGACGAGATTCTGCACATCCTCGAAGTGGCCAGGGAATTCAAGGCGGACAGGGAGCAGAACTTCCTCGCGGGCAAAGTCGTCGCCTGCCTTTTCTTCGAGCCTTCGACGAGGACGAGACTTTCATTTGAAGCTGCCGTCAACAGGCTGGGGGCTAGGGTCATAGGCTTTCCGGATGCGAGAAACACCAGCGTCTCGAAAGGGGAGACGCTTGAGGATACCATCCGGATCGTGTCAGGCTATGTGGACATGATAGTGATGCGTCATCCTGTCGAGGGTGCCGCCGCCGTTGCGGCGAGCGTGTCGCCCGTGCCGGTGGTCAATGCCGGTGACGGCTCCAATCAGCATCCTACTCAGACGCTTCTGGATCTTTTCAGTATCCTGGAGACGCAGGGGACTCTGGACGGTCTGACTGTCAATATGGTGGGCGACCTCAAATACGGAAGGACCGTGCATTCCCTCGCGGAGGCGTTGTCCGACTTCGACACCGAATTCATCTTCACGGCGCCGGACGAGCTCCGCATGCCGGGGAAATATCTCGAATTTCTTGACGGGAAGCACCGGAAATACACGCTCACGGACTCCCTGGAGGCCTATCTCAACGCCTGTGACATCCTCTATATGACTCGTGTCCAGCAGGAAAGATTCCCGTGCAAGGAAGATTACGACAGGGTGAAGAATGTGTATGAACTTACGGCTTCGATGCTCTCCGGCGTCAGGAAGAACATGAAGATTCTCCATCCGCTGCCGCGCATCACGGAGATAGCCACAGATGTGGACGACTCGCCGCATGCCTACTATTTCCAGCAGGCACGGAACGGCATGTATGTCAGAATGGCCGTAATAGCATACTTGCTCGGCTTCCGGTAGTGCGGATTTCCGGACCCGTCCTTGCAAATAC
>CAVECU010000030.1:6078-12699 GCA_963614015.1 uncultured Eubacteriales bacterium | reverse complement strand
CCTTCTAAACTTTGTTTTCTTTGGTTGTAACATTGCTGTATTACTTTAATAATTTCCCAAATTCCCTAAACCTATGAGAGTCAGCTGGTTGGGCGAGCTTCTCCTCGATTTTGGGAATGCAAAGTTACGAAAAATATCCGGAAATGCAACTTTCCCGAGAATTTTTTCACACATTTTCAACCAAGAAATTTGATAGCCATCTATAGGAATATCAGTATTTTATATGATGTGATAGCAATTCGGTCCGCATGTTTTTGGTATTTGAAATATCGGGGCTAATAAGGTCTCTCCATCCGCCCTCTCTTCCATGCATTCCCGCACATAAAAATAAAAATCGTACATTTGCCGGGTACTATGAAACGCATACTCTTATCGGCAGCCATCGCCGCGACAGTCATCACCGCTGCCGCCGGGGAGCCCCGCGCCGACATCCCTCCGCAGCGCATCCCCGTGCAGAAGCAACAGTTCCTGCAATACGAAGTCGTGGACGGAGACACGCTGTACATGGACGTGCTGTCGCCATCGAAGATCTCGTCATACGGTGGGAAGAGGAAAGGCCGTGAATGGCGGCGGTATTACAGGCTCGTGTGGAATTTCAACAAGACCTATCCATACGCTCTCGTGGCGAGGAGGCTGGTACAGCGGACAGACAGCACGTTTGAAGCGGACAAATATCGCAAGCGGCAGAAGGAGAAATATGTCAACGCCCTGCAGAAAGAGCTGTTCACCGCATTCGAGCAGCCGCTCCGGCACATGTCCATAAGCCAGGGGCAGCTGCTGATAAAGCTTGTCGACCGGGAAGTCGGCAAGTCTTCATACGACATCATCAAGAGCTACAAAAACGGGATTGCGGCCGGATTCTGGCAGGGCATCGCGAAGATTTTCAGGTCCCCGAAGGAGATGACAAGGAGATAGAAAAGCTGGTCAGAGCCTGGGACAGCGGAGAGTTTCCGGACCTCTATTTCTCCGTCTTCGGAGAATATCCGAAGCGCATCGAAATCCCGTCGAAATATATGTAGGGACTTCCCCCGTCCATCCAGTCCTTGAGAACGATAAGCTCCGCACCCGAGGAGAGGCGCATCCGCACATCGCAGTGGAAGTGGCCGAATATGAAATAGTCCACCGGAGTGTGCGCCGCGAAGGCTTCAGCAAAACGGCATATCGGCTCACCGGCACCCTTGAACACATATTCCCTCGTCTTGGCTACACGGCTCTTCTTCGACCATCCCTTGCCTATGCGGAACGCGAGGTAGGGATGCAGCAGGCTGAACAGGCTCTGGAAGAATTTTTTCCTGAATCCCCACCGCATAAGTTTGTAGAGCAGATGCCCGGGACCCAGCCCGTCGCCGTGGCCGAGACAGAAGGTCGCCGTCCCAATCTTGACGACATGCGGCTGCTGGAGTATCTCCATACCCAAGTCGCTGAAATAGTGATAGCACCAGATGTCGTGGTTGCCCTGGAAGAAACGGACCTTGACCCCCGCATCCATAAGATCCATCAATGCGGCGAAGACCCGCACATACCCTTTCGGGACGACATCGTGATATTCGTACCAGAAGTCCCAGATGTCTCCGAGCAGATACAGCGACTCGGTCTCGTCCTTCGGAATGCTCCGGAGGAATGACACGAAACGCCTTTCCCTCTCGTCGGGGTCATTCACGGCAAGCCCGAGATGGACGTCTGAAACGAAATATGTCAATGTCCTTTCAGCCATAGGAGGCTATGCGAATATGAAGATGAGGCCGGCCACGACCAGACAGTACAACGCAAACAAGATGAGCTTCGCACGTTTCACGATGGCTATCATCGCACGGCAGGCGACAAGTCCGGAAACGAATGCGCTGACAAAGCCGGTTGCAAGAGGTAGGAATCCGAGCCCGCCGGAGGCTTCGGCGCCCCCGAGCCCGCCGATGAGATCCAGCATCTGTTCGCCTACAATCGGCACCAGAACCATGAGGAACGAGAACTGGGCCATCACGTCTCTCCTGACCCCGCAGATCAGCCCCGTGGCAATCGTCGTCCCCGAGCGGGAAAGTCCCGGGAATACCGCCACGGCCTGGCTGAGACCTACCGCCAGCGCCTGAAGATATGAGATGCCGTTGCGCCGGACGGGAGCCGAAGCGCTTCCGCCTGCGGATCTTCTGCGCCCTGACATGTCCGAAAAGCACAGGAGCACCGCCGTGATGACGAGGAACACTCCGACAGTGAACAAATTGGCCTCAAACAGAGCCTCCACCTTGTCTTTGAAGAACAGGCCCACGACAGCTATCGGCACCATCGACACGATGATTTTCAGGACATAGTCCGTCTCATCATTGTACCTGAACCGGAACAGCCCCTTGAGAAGATTGACAATCACGCCCCTGAACACGATGAGAGTGCTCAGCACCGTGGCGAAGTGGACCGTCACCGTGAAATCGAGAAAGCCCCCGGTATCCACGCCCAGAAGATCTCTCACCAGCATCAGATGTCCGCTGCTGCTCACGGGCAGGAACTCCGTAAGCCCCTGCACGATGCCCAGGAGCAAAGCTTGCCACCAATCCATAGCTTTCTACTTCTTGTCCTGCGATCTGCCGCACTTGCCGCCTTTCATGATGGCGGCGATCTCGATGACCACCCCGCAGATAATCACAAGCGGAGCCGCGACAAGCCTCCGGAAGTCAAACATCGCCTCGTTGAACACGGCAGGATCCTTGCTGCCGCCGCCCGTCATGAGGACATATCCGGAGACCATCACTATCAGTCCGATGATGAGAAATTTCAACCCTCCCGGGGTCATCGCCATCTTATTGTTGTCGTCCATATTTTCTTCTTACTAATAATACAAATCATCTTTGGACAGGGACACCAGCTTGTTGACCACGAAATACGTGCTCAACAGACAGATCGTCAGCCCGGAAGCCACTACTATCCCCATAACCGCCAGCAGACGCCGGACCGTGAACACCTCGAAAAGCATACTGAACTCGCTTCTCACGACGAACAGCAGACCGAGAAGCATCAGCAGAGCTATCAGCGAGGCGAACAGCCCCAGAAACGCCGCCCGCACCATGAACGGGGCGCAGATGAACGTCCTCGTGGCGCCGACAAGCTTCATCGTGTGGACGGAAAAGCGCTTGTTGTACACCGTCAGCCGCATCGTGTTGTTGATGAGGACAAACGAGATGAACAACATCAGCAGGATTATCACTCCGAATATGCTTGAGATCTTGCTGAGATTGGCGTTCAGCGCATCCACAAGCGTCTTCTGATAGACTACTTCATCCACCTTGGAATCCTTACCGATGAGCGCCGCGACCACCTTGAGGCTGTCTTCGGACACATATCCGGGGGTCAACGTCACACTCACGGACACCGGGATCGGCGATGTCTCGAACACATCCAGAAAGTCTCCGCCCAGCATCGCTTCCATCTCCTTGCGGCCCTGCTCCCTGGAGACAAGTGCCGTACTGCTGACAAAGGGCATCGCATCCAGCTCCGGCTTGTAGGCCAGAGCCTCATCGTCCGTCACTTCCTGCTTCAGAATGACGGAAATCTGGACATTGCTCTTGAAATAATCGGAGACGCTTTTCGTGTTTACGAGCAGCAGAGCGGATACACCCACCAGAAGAAGCACCAGGCTGATGCTTATGACCGATGACAGATATGCATTCGCCAGACGGCGTTGCATAAGGCTATTTTCGCGATGCGCCATACTCCCCCAAAATGTCCCCAAATATAGTGATTTATCGAAATACCAAAAAAAATTCTTAACTTTGTCTCTGATGAACCAATATATTAGAAGTCGATATGGGAGATAAGATTCTGTTCGTGAATTCCGAGATGGCCCCATACCTCCCGGAAAGTCATATGGCCGATATCGGAAGGCAGTTGCCGCAGGGCATTCAGGAAAGGAAGAAAGAGATCAGATCTTTCATGCCTCGCTACGGCTGCATCAACGAGCGGAAGAACCAGCTGCACGAAGTCATACGTCTCTCCGGAATGAACATCATCATAAATGATGTCGACAGGCCTCTGGTGATCAAGGTGGCATCCATCCCCGCAGCCAGACTTCAAGTATATTTCATTGACAATGAGGACTATTTCAAGAGAAAGCAGATAGACAGGGACGAAGATGGGAAGTTCTTCGAGGACAACGGGGAGAGAGCCGTGTTCTTCGCAAGAGGAGTGCTCGAGACCGTGAAGAAGCTCCGCTGGGCTCCGGACATCATCCATTGTCAGGGCTGGATCTCACAGATACTGCCCCTCTATCTGAAGCGGGCATACAAGGACGACCCAATATTCGCATCAAGCAAGATAGTACTTTCGCTCTACGGCGACACGCCGGACAAGTTCAGCGGAGACCTGACCTCGCTGATCGCCTACAAAGACATCAGCGCCAAGGACATCCCTCTTCTGAACGACCCGAGTGGCATAAATCTTGCTAAAACCGCTGCGCAATATTCTGATGGCGTCATCATCGGTTCCCCGGACGTGGACGGTGAGCTCATCGACTACTGCGGCGGGCTGTCCATCCCTGTCCTCCCGTATGATGCGGGCAGCATTGAGGACGGTTCCTATATCGATGCTTATAACAGTTTTTACGATCAAGTTCAGAAATGAAATTTTCTCGGGTTTCCGGCATCACAGCCGCTGCGCTGGCCGGCATTCTAACAGCCTCCTGCATAAATGTGGACAAGTCCATCGGTGAATCTCTGATTCCGGACAACCAGTTGTATGACATCTATACTGCGGAATTTCCAATAGAAGACATCAGGCAGGAGGTGGTGGACAGCCTCTCCGGTTACAGCCTGTACAAATTCACGGTCGGAGCGATAAGGGACACCACCTTCGGGCTCACGACAAGATCGGCGGCGTTCACGCTTGTGCCTGTCAACGACACTCTGGATTTCGGGGTTGCCGGCACGCAGGTGTTCAAGAAGTTCCATTTCGCCGCAGTCTCCGACTCCATCTCATACGATGATCCCACTCAGGAGCATATCCTCCAGAACATCAATGTCTATGAACTGGACGAGGCGATAGATTTCTCCAAGACATATCCCGACATCTCGTACAGCAGGAAGCGGATCTCGGACGGGATACCGGTGTACAACGGCAAGGACACCCTCTCTTTCAATTTCAGCAAGGAATTCGGCGAGAAATATATGACCATCACCGATGAAGATCTTGACACCCTTCCGAACTACACCAAGAAATTCCCGGGAATCGTCATCACGACAGACGCGCCGACGGGATACGGCGGAAGAATCAACATGTTCAAGCTCCCTATCGATGTCATCAGCAGCTCCATCTACGGCAGTTTCGCCGAGCTGAAGTTCTCGGCTCAATATGGGGACAGGACCGATGTGGACACGTCATTCCTGTTCTATCTCGGCCCGGCCAAGATCTATGACATGAAACAGGTGACATCGACGAGCGTCTCGGACTATCCGCAGATAGCATTCGACATGACCACCCATCAGGACATCAAACATCTGGCAGGAAGCAGGGCCGGAGACCGGATCTATATGGAGGGCGGCCGAGGAGTCAAGCCGGTCATCAAGGCCGGAGACCTGAGAGAAAAAGTGATGGACGAGCTGGCGCAGCACACTGACGACCCGTCATCGATAGTCATCAGCAAGGCTACGGTCGTGCTGCCGTTCGAATTCCCTGACGACTATACGAAGATGTACCTCTATCCTATCCAGGTGAGCCCTACCTGCCGAATCGCCACGGACACGACCGTGACTTACGCCGGGCTCTCAGACTCAAGCGCTTCTGACGAGAATCAGGGAGACATCAACAGGTCTACTTGCGAATATGCGCCGGATCTGTCCCACCACATTCAGGAGCTGATAAAGCTCAAGGACTTGTCCAAGATAGACAATTACGATGTCTGGCTGCTTGCTATGGCGAGCGAGACGATCTCGACATCGACATCCTCCACGTCTTCGTCTTCCAGCTACAGCGACTACTTGAGCAGCCTGATGTACGCACAGTATTACAACAACCTCTACGGGTACGGCGGATACGGATACGGCAGCTACGGGTACAGCGGATACAGCAACTATTACAGCAATTACTACAGCTATGCGATGCTGCAGGCCATGTACCAGCAGTCTTCGTCTTCATCAAGCAGCAACACCACGACTTCCGTGATGATGGACTCGCACAGGTTCTATAGGACGGTGTTCAACGGCCCGACCGCGAAAGGACGCAGGCCTTCATTCAGAATCACATACGCGGTGCCTAAGTCAGACAGGTAGCGCCGTAAGCCGCTCCGGCAGGATCATGCAGAGGAACGGGCGGACGCAAGACATACGCAAATGCAACGGAGGCCGGGTGAACGTCACCCGGCCTCCGTATTTTTCATTGCTTTCCGAAGAAAGCAATACTACAATACTACTGAGCGTTAACCTTGTCCTCAACGTATTTGATAGCATCCCCGACGGTGGCAATCTGGCCATCCTCATCAGGAATCTTAATGCCGAACACTCTTTCGAACTCCATGATAAGCTCTACTGTATCAAGTGAATCTGCGCCAAGATCATTTGTAAAATTGGCGGTCTCCGTCACTTCTGACTCTTCTGCACCAAGTTTGTCAACGATAATGTCCTTAACTTTTTTTGCGATTTCTTCGTG
>CAVECU010000030.1:0-6068 GCA_963614015.1 uncultured Eubacteriales bacterium | reverse complement strand
CCGTTGAACGAGTTGAGCAGATAGAAGCTGTATTTCACGATGTAAATGGCTGCATAGTCACTACTTGCATCACCCGGAGAGAACGACCACATGAGGATCGAGAATATATTGACCCCTATCCAGAAAATCCACTGTTCCATATAGGCGAGAGACATCAGCAGCTGCCCGAGGATATTGCACATCAGCGGCAGCACATCCAGAATGACAGCCGTCTTGAAGAAGCCTTCCGCGTCTGACTTGTCGAACCGGTCTATCAGGAAGTAGGAGACAACGAGCCCTGCGAGGAACACCGCGCCATAGAGAAGCCAACCCTTCCCGGACAGTCTCCGTGGCTGCACACTATGCGAATCGGTCCCGGACTTGCGCCTGCGCCACTGCGCGAAGCCCACGAACTGCATCGGCACGAAATAAAGGAAGTGCAACGCGGCATTTCCGAGCCCGGAGCCGCCCGATTCCCAATTCATAAAGCACATGGCCCCATATATCGAGACGTCAAGCAGGCCGAAGAAAAAGGTGATGATCAGCCCGTTGGCAGAGCTTACCGTGCTCAGGATCCCCATTATCGAGCCTATCGCCGAGATTATGAGCAGGGACTCTCCCCCGTCAGCCCCCTCCATTTTGATGACAGTGGTCAGCACCAATGCCACCGCCATCCCTATCAGGATGAATGCGTTGAAAATTTTGTTGAATCTGCTGTCCTTGATTGCATTCATATCATTCCGCCCCTATGGGCTTTTTTGGGATTATTCTTGTCCGGAGCCGGAAAGGCTCTCAATGATCCGCTGCGCAAGAGCCGGCCCCACAAGCGAAGCCACCTCCTCAACCGACGCGGAAGCTATGCGGGCGACGCTGCCGAAGTGGATGAGAAGACGTTTCTCGGTCTGCTCCCCCACGCCCTTTATCCGTGTCAACGCCGACTCCACTTGACTCTTGCTGCGCAGGCTTCTATGGAACGTGATGCCGAATCTGTGGGCTTCATCCCTGATTCTCTGGAGGATCTTGAGCGCAGCCGAATCCCTGTCTATGAACAGAGGATACGGATCTCCCACCCGTATGACTTCTTCAAGGCGCTTCGCAAGACCGATGACCGTAAGTTTTTCAGTAAGTCCGAGCTCCGCAAGCGCCTGCCAGGCGAAATCGAGCTGACCTTTGCCTCCGTCTATCACGACAAGCTGCGGCAGGTCTTCCGGAGCTTCACGGAGCATGCGGGAATAGCGGCGATTCACCACTTCCTTCATCGAAGCATAGTCATTAGCCCCGATGACAGTCTTAATCTTGAACTTCCTATAGTCTTTCTTGGACGGCACACCGCCCCTGAACACCACACACGACGCCACAGGATTGGTCCCCTGGATGTTGGAATTGTCAAAGCATTCCATATGCTCCGGCAACACGCTCATTCCCAAGGCTTTTCGAAGCTCCTCCAGCACGGCGGTCCGGTATCTGTCCGGATCGGTATGCTCTTTCTGGCGGATGGAGTTGAACCGGAACTCCTTGGCATTCTTGACACTGAGCTCCAGAAGCGCAAGCTTGTCGCCCCTTGCCGGAATCTTGAAGCTGACCCCGTCCATCTCCACATCGGGAAGGAAAGGGACGATGACTTCCCCGGATATCCTGCCGAATTTCTGCTGAATTTCGGCAATGAACTCGCTCAACACCGCCGCAGGCTCTTCCTCGATGTTCGTCCTGAAGCCCAGATTCAGAGACTGTATGACGGCTCCTCCCCTCACTCTCAGGAAATTGCCGAAGAATTCGCTTGCGTCCGAGACCAGAGAGAACACGTCGGCATCGGCATCCGATGCGGAGGTGATGACAGACTTGGAATAGTGCTTCTGCAGCAACTCAGCCTTGCCCTTATACGCCTGCGCCTTTTCAAACTCCAGATTGTCAGCGGCTTCGCGCATCAGCTTGTGATAATGCCTTATCACGCTGCCGGTCTCGCCCTTGAGTATGCTGACTATTTCTTCGATGTCGGCATTATACTCTTCCGCTGATACTTTCCCGATGCAGCATCCTCCGCAGCGGCCGATATGCATATCCAGACACGGACGGAACTTGCCCCGCAGGATGGCTTCGGATGTTATCTTGTTGTTGCAGGAGCGTATTTTGTAATTTTCGGAGAAGAACTCAAGCAGGCCCCGCGCATGCAGTACGGAGCTGTAGGGGCCGAAATACCGGTTGCCCTTGACGATCCGCCGGGTCAGATAGACCTTGGGGAACTCGTCGTTTGTGACGCATATCCACGGATATGTCTTGGAGTCCTTGAGAAGGATGTTGTACTTGGGCTTGTACTGCTTGATGAGATTGTTCTCCAGCAAGAGGGCGTCAGCTTCGGTATCCACGACGGAATACTTGGCGTCGGCTATCTTGGACACCAGGACACGGGTCTTGGCCGTAAGCCGCTCCGGCGGGAGAAAATATTGGGCCACACGCTTGTGCAAGTCCTTCGCCTTGCCCACATATATGACAATCCCCCCGGAGTCATAATATCTATACACCCCGGGGGAATGTGGGAACAGAGCTATTTTCTCTCTGACGGTCACTATTTCTTCACATACTTTGCCACTTCTTTCTCAATGTCTTCGCCACGAAGATTCCTCTTGAGAATGGTCCCGTCCGGGCCGAAGAGTATGATGTGAGGGATGGACTGGATGCCGTACAGCGCGCCTGCGGCTTCCTTTGTGTTCACAATCTCGTTCCACTTGACGCCGTAAGCCTTGGCCGTATCGACGCTCGCCTGCGGCTCATCCCACACGGCTACGCTGAGGACATCGAAATCCCCGCCATGGAACTTGTCATAGACAGCCTTGATGTTCGGAATCTCCCTCTTGCAAGGCCCGCACCAGGATGCCCAGAAGTCCACAAGGACATATTTCCCTTTGCCGACATAATCCGAGAGGCTCGCATCAGAGCCGTCAGGCTGCGTGGCGGTGAAATCCTTGAATTTCATCCCCTCGGCAGTGCCTTTCCTGGACAGAACTCCCTCAAGGACAGACGATACAATCGGATTGGCCTCAATGACTGCGGTGTCAAGAGCGCCGCATACAAGCTCAAGAGAGTCATCCGGCAGCATGTAGTATATGTTGCGGAGGGCGAGCGTCGAGATGACATTGTCCTTGTTGCTCTCCATCACGTCAACGTTGAACGTCTTGTACTTCGCCTCAAATGCTCCGTCAACAGCTTCCATAAGGCTGTTCTTCTCCGCCTCCGAAAGGCCCGAGCTGTCGCGGATGGCACCCATCTCAGCCCTGTAGCCCGCTACAAGGTCGGAAACTTCAGAAGAGAATGCATTCAGCTTCTCCATATCCGACACTGACGGCTTCCCCGATGTCACGGAAAGCCGGCCTCCGTCAAAAGCGACGGTAAGAGGTGTTCCGTCCGATATGAACGGGGCGCTTGCCTGACCTGCGATAATCTGTCCGAGCACCGCCTTGCAGGCCGGAATCTCTATCTTGAATGCCGCATTCTCCAGCGCCACAACGGTGTCCAGGACATCCGGTATCCTTATCGTGATTTCCTCCGGGACATCCGCCCCCGAAAATGAGCCGCCAAGCACGGTAGTCTCGGAAACGGACGAACAAGCTGCGGCGGACAGGGCTGCAGCCAGTCCCAAAATGATGTTTTCCTTCTTCATAAAACAGTATTGTCTGATTTCTCCGGCAGCCTTCGCCGCCGGCATAAATGTACGTAATAACCCCCGAATAAAAAAATCCCGGCAACAGATGAGAGCTGCCGGGACAATATGACTTGGCAAGAGACTATCTTGCATCGGAATCCTGTGAACCCCTGCGGTCGCGTCCACGTCCGCCACGGCGCTGGCCGCGGTCGTTGCGTGAGTAGCGGTTCTGACCGGGAGCCTGTGCGGAAGCCGCAGCTATTCCGGCATTAGGAGAAAGATCCTTCTTACCGTAAACCTCACCGTTGCAGATCCATACTTTGATACCGAGTGCGCCGACTTTGGTGTGAGCCACTGCCAGAGCGTAATCAATATCTGCGCGGAATGTGTGGAGAGGAGTACGTCCTTCCTTGAACATCTCGCTTCTCGCCATCTCGGCGCCGCCGACACGGCCGCTGATCAAGATCTTGATACCCTCGGCACCTACCCTCATTGCGGTAGATACAGCCATCTTGATGGCCCTTCTGTAGGATACTCGGCCCTCAATCTGACGGGCGATGCTGTCAGCCACGATGTTGGCGTCCACTTCTGGCCTTCTGACTTCGAAGATATTGATCTGAACCTCCTTGCTGGTGACTTTCTTGAGCTCTTCCTTGAGCTTGTCGACAGCGCTGCCGCCTTTGCCGATGATGACACCCGGACGGGCTGCCTGAATTGTCACCGTGATGAGCTTGAGAGTCCTCTCGATGACAATCTTCGAGATGCTCGCATTTGCAAGACGGTTCACAAGGTACTTGCGGATCTTGTAATCCTCCGCTATTTTCTCAGCGTAATTACCACCACACCAGTTAGAGACCCAACCACGGGTGATACCGATTCTGTTGCTGATAGGATTAGTTTTCTGTCCCATATTATTTATTGTCCTCCACTGTTGTTGGTTTCTTTACATCAAGGATGATGGTAACGTGGTTGGAACGCTTGCGGATCCTGCCGGCCCTTCCCTGAGGACAAGGACGGATTCTCTTCAACGTGCGTCCTTCATCCACCATAAGGGTCTTGATATAGACATTACCGTTGTCCAGTTCTTTGCTTTTGTCCTGATTCTTGGCCTCCCAGTTGGCGATTGCGCTACGAAGAAGTGTCTCCAGCACCTTTGAAGGGGCTTTCTTGGAGAACTTGAGCAGGTCAAGGGCGCGGTTGACTTCCACACCTCTCACCGTATCAGCCACGAGGCGCATCTTGCGCGGTGAGGACGGAACGTCCTTCACTTTGGCGATAGCTGTCTGCTGCTTAATCTCTTTCAGTCTTTCGGCCATCAATCTTTTACGTTTTCCCATAATTTCTGATCAATTAAGCGTTTTTACTTCTTATTATTGCCTGAATGGCCTCTGAAAGTTCTTGTCGGGGCAAATTCTCCAAGCTTGTGGCCCACCATATTCTCGGTAACATAGACAGGAATAAACTTATTCCCGTTATGAACCGCGATAGTGTGACCTACGAAGTCAGGAGAGATCATACTTGCGCGTGACCAAGTCTTCACGACCTCTTTCTTCTTGCCGCCATCATTCATGGCAAGAATTCTTTTTTCCAGAGCTTCCTGGATATATGGCCCTTTTCTTAATGAACGACTCATAATCTCTTAAGTTTAATTCCTATTATTTCTTTCTTCTTTCAATGATGAACTTGTTTGAAGTAGCCTTAGGATTACGTGTCTTGTAGCCCTTTGCAGGAAGTCCCTTACGAGATCTCGGATGACCTCCGGAAGCACGACCTTCACCACCACCCATCGGGTGATCTACCGGGTTCATTACGACACCGCGGTTGTGAGGGCGGATTCCGAGCCATCTGCTACGACCGGCTTTTCCAAAAGACTCCAGGTTGTGTTCAGGGTTCGACACCACGCCTATGGTAGCACGGCAGGTTGTGAGGACCATACGGGTCTCGCCTGAAGGCAGACGAAGCACTGCGTGATTCCCCTCACGAGCTGCGAGCTGAGCATAAGTACCTGCGGAACGGGCCATTGCGCCGCCCTGACCGGGACGAAGCTCAATGTTGTGCACGAGGGTGCCGACCGGAATTTCCCCAAGAGGAAGAGTATTGCCGACTTCAGGAGCGACCCCGGAGCCGGAAGCGATTGTCTGACCCACTTTGATGCCGTTAGGTGCGATGATGTATCTCTTCTCGCCGTCTTCATACTGTACGAGAGCGATGCGCGCACTGCGGTTCGGGTCATATTCGATTGTCAGAACTGTTGCCTTGCAGTTGTCCTTTGCACGGCGGAAGTCGATGATACGGTACATTTTCTTGTGACCGCCACCGATGTAACGCATGGTCATCTGACCTGTGTTGTTGCGTCCGCCTGTACGCTTAAGGGGCTCGAGCAATGATTTCTGAGGCTTCTTGGCGGTAATGTCGTCAAAAGCGCTGATCACCTTGTTCCTTTGACCAGGAG
>CAVECU010000029.1:0-12855 GCA_963614015.1 uncultured Eubacteriales bacterium | reverse complement strand
GCTCCTGCCGTCCGATTCTTATTTTTCAGCCTTCTCCTCTTTCACATCGGCATAGAAAGCCGCCAGCGACGTCTGAACATACGGCCACAGCCACAGAAATCCTATTCCGAGAGACAGAATCGACAGGATAAACCATCCTATAAAGCTGAGGTACAGATAGAAAAGGTCGAACTTGCGTCCTTTCATAAGCCTGCGGCTCTCGTCAATGGCCGCGTTTGCCGACAGCTCCGGACGCTCCACAAGGATGAAAGGAGTCATCGCATAGGAGAAACTCTTGATTATCCCAGGTATCAGAAACAGCAGAGACCACAGCACGATGAACAGCCCCATCAGGAATGTACCCCAGATATTGTGCAGCATCTTGCCGAATCCAAGAGAGAACATATTGGCCGTGAGCCTGTTGTCCCCCGTCTCAAGCAGCAGCCTGAAGCTGTTGCAGAAGCCTACGGAGACCGGCCAGAGCACAAGAATCTCCAGCAGTCCGAAGCCGAATGCGAGAGCGGCCGACAGCTGTATACCGTAAGTCTGAACAACCGCTGAAGTCCCGCTGATACACATAGTCAGAACAAGCATGATGATGGTGGCCACCAATGCGGAAGCCCAATTGCCGCGCAATGCGGACAACGCCTCGTTTTTGTAATCTTGATTGAGTTTCATAGCAAAAGTTGTTTTGAATTGTTCTCCCTTCCATCCTCAAAGGCCATCATCTTTGTCCCCGTCCACGCAGCAGTTCACCACTCCCGGAAGGCTACTCGTCGGAGATGCTTATCCTGGCCACGAAGCTGTCTATGCAGCAATACGCAGGGGCGTCCGGCCTGTTGGACGACACCTCTATCGTCAGATAGTCGATATCCCCTATCTTGCTCAAATCCATCCTCTTCCAATCTGTCAGGACACTCAGCCCGTTTTCCGTATAGTTCACAAGGTAGGCTTCGGCCTTCTCCCCGCTCTTGACTCCGTCAAGCACACCTGTCACCGTCACCTTGATCCAGTCCCCTTTCGAGAACGCAGGGCAGGCTTCCGTCCCGAACTTGACCGTATTGACCGTGTAGTTGGTGTTGCAGATCATCATCGAAGCCGGGTAGCATGTGCCGTAGGCGGTGCCTATGAAGCATATGCTCTGCTCCGGAACTTCCGTGGCCGAAGGCTTGTCGCACCATACGCAGAAGCCTGTCGACTTGTAGGCTCCGGTCGTGTCCGCCACGCTGTACAGCGAGCGGAAATGGCCTTCGCGATAGGTGGTGTCAGTGAGCATGGACAGCAGGAAACCGCCCCGGAATCCTGACGGATCGTCCACATTGTCCGTATCTCGCTTGCCCATGAACAACAGTCCCTGGACGCCGAGATCGTACGAAAAGAACACGCTGTCCTTTCCATATTCCGATGCGGGGTAATCAAATGAGCACTCCGCCGTATAAGTCTGATTGAACGAACCGGAGCCGAAACAGCCGCCGACTGCGGCGACAGTCACCACGACGGCGCCGGCAAATCTCAACAATTTCATTATAAACAACATATGAAGGATTAAACTTACGGCACCCCGCAAAGCCGCCTACAAAGGCGGCCGTCAGGGCATTGCCATATCCCCATATAAATGCGAAAATAATCATTTTCTTGCATCCCCCGGCAAAAAGATCCACAAAAACTTTTCCGCCGCCGGGAAGCCGGGAAGGTTTTTTGGGTATTGGGATTTTATCGGCTATTTTTGTGACGGCTCCCCTCTTCATCGGCATGACTTGCGACAGCGGCTCCGTGAGACACGATGTGAAAGGGAGATGAAAACCGAAATCGCACGTGAAGAAAACCGAATATATCGAGATCAGGGGCGCAAGGGCCCATAATCTGAAAAATGTGAGTCTTGACATCCCCCGCGGACAGTTTGTGGTCGTCACAGGCCTCAGCGGAAGCGGGAAATCATCGTTGGCATTCGATACGATATATGCCGAAGGGCAGCGGCGGTATATGGACACCCTCTCCACTTATGCCAAGCACTTCATGGGCGTCCTGGAAAAGCCTGAGGCGGATGAGATCAACGGACTCAGCCCGATCATAGCCATTGAGCAGAAGACCACCGGCAACAATCCGCGTTCCACGGTCGGGACCATCACGGAAATATTTGATTTTCTGCGGCTTCTGTACGCACGCGCATCGACGGCCTATTCTCCTGCCACAGGCAGGGAAATGGTTCGCTATACGGACGACCAGATCGTCAGTCTGATACTTGAGCGCTACGCCGGACGCAAATGCTATCTCCTCTCGCCGCTTGTCAGGGGGAGGAAAGGCCACTACCGGGAGCTCTTCGACCAGCTGCGGAAGAGAGGGTTCATGCAGGTGAGAATCGACGGTGAGCTGCGCGACCTGGGCGAGGTGACGATGCTGGACAGATACAAGGCACATTTCATCGAGCTGGTGGTGGACAAGCTGAAACCGTCGGCAGATGACGGGAAGAGGGTGAAAAGCTCTGTCGGGATTGCGCTGGAGCGCAGCAAAGGCTCCGTCGCAGTGATGGATCCGGAGACCGGAGAACTTCAGTATTTCTCCAGACACTTGGTGGATCCGGATTCGGGAATCTCATTCCGGGAGCCGGCTCCGCATTCGTTCTCATTCAACTCTCCGGAAGGATATTGCCCTCACTGCAAGGGCCTCGGGATGATAGTCGATGTCAACCTCGACAATATAATACCCGACCGCAGCGTCTCCATCGCAGACGGCGGCATCGTCCCCCTGGGAAAGCTCAGGGAGACCCGCAAATTCGACATAATACGCTCTATCGCAAGAAAATATGGAGTGTCCCTATATGACCCCATCGAGGATCTCCCCGATGAAGTAATCTCTCTTATCGTATTCGGCTCGGACGAACTTTTCAGAATAGGAGACGGAGCGATGTCGGAGATGGTCTCTTTCCCCGGCATAGTCGAAGATATCGATGAGAAAGTGGAATGTCCCGTCTGCCACGGATCGAGGCTCAACGAACAGGCCAATTATTTCAAGATAGACGGGAAAACCATATCGGAAGTCGCTTCGATGGAGCTTTCCGCCCTATACGAATGGGTGCGCTCGCTCCCTTCCAAGCTCACCGCAAGAGAGAATGCCATCGCACACGACATCCTCGGGGAGCTCGGGGAGAGAATCCGCTTCATGACAGACGTCGGGCTCGAATATCTGTCTCTGGACAGGGCTACCGCATCGCTGTCCGGCGGAGAGAGCCAGCGCATCAGACTCGCCACCCAGATAGGCTCGAAGCTCGTAGGTGTCCTCTATATCCTGGACGAGCCGAGCATCGGCCTGCATCAGAGGGACAACCGCAAGCTGATAGGGTCGCTGAAGACATTGCGCGACGAGGGCAACTCCGTGATGGTCGTGGAGCACGATGCGGAGACGATGAACAGCGCCGACTGGCTGGTGGATGTGGGCCCCGGAGCGGGCTCGTGCGGAGGGAAGATCTGCCTCAGCGCCCCTGTGCCGCTGCTTCTTGAAGGAAAGTCGGTTGACAGCGAGACGAAGCGGCACTGCATCATCGGGGAATCCGTCACACTTGACTACCTGCGGGGCTCGAAGGAAATTCCTGTCCCTCCCGTCCGCAGGAAAGGCAACGGCAAAGTCCTGTCGCTCCGGGGAGCCTGCGGCAACAACCTCAAGCACATAGATATAGACTTCCCTCTCGGGATGTTCATCGGAATAAGCGGCGTGAGCGGCAGCGGCAAATCTTCGCTCATCAACGAGACCCTGATGCCCATCTTGAAGAAGACGTTCTACCACTCGAAGCAGAAGCCCCTGCCCTACGGCTCAGTCTCCGGAGTGGAAAACATCGACAAGCTCATCGAGATAGACCAGAGCCCCATCGGGCGCACGCCGAGGAGCAATCCGGCCACATTCACCGGAGTGTTCGGCGATATCCGCAATCTCTTCGCGGAGACGCCTGACGCCAAGGTGAGAGGCTTCGGCCCGGGAAGATTTTCTTTCAACGTGCCCGGCGGACGCTGCGAGGCCTGCAAAGGCGCCGGCATCAAGGTGATAGAAATGAACTTCCTGCCGTCGGTCAATGTCGTGTGCGACGAGTGCCGCGGCCGGAGATACAAAGAAGACACCCTCGCCGTGAGATACAGGGGCAAGAGCATCAACGATGTGCTGGAGATGCCCATTACCGAGGCCTATGAGTTCTTCAGCGGCATCCCAAAGATCACGCAGAAGCTGAAAGCGCTGGTGGATGTGGGCCTCGGCTATGTCCATCTCGGGCAGTCCGCGGTGACGCTGTCCGGAGGTGAGAGCCAGAGGATGAAACTGGCATCGGAACTGTACAGAAAAGATACGGGAAATACGCTTTATGTTCTGGACGAGCCCACGACAGGCCTGCATTTTGAAGATATAAAAGTGCTGCTCGGAGTGCTGGAGCGGCTTGTGGAAAGCGGCAACACCGTCATAGTCATCGAGCACAACCTCGATGTGCTCAAGACGGCCGACTACATATTCGACCTCGGCCCCGACGGCGGGCGCAAGGGCGGATACATCGTGGCACAAGGCACCCCGGAGAGTCTCGCAGACAACCCGTCATCCGTGACCGGGCCGTATCTGGGAGAAGTGCTCGGCACCGGAAAGTGACTGACCCCGAAGTCTGTATAACCTTCCGCCGGCCAAGTCAAGTGACACGCAGCATAAGGAATATTACAGATCAAGGCTATGGAACAGGCAGACAAATTCGAAATCTTGCTGGCCAATGACGGGAGACATTACGAAGTCCCGTTTCTGAAGAAGCTGGCTGACTTTTCCGGCGAAGTGTGCCGGACGGTGACAGACAAGAAGACAGGCAAGGAATATCCAGTCCTTGCGGCGCTTGTCGATCACAAACTCAAGGAACTGGACTTCAGTCTGGTGAAGTCGCACGAAATCGAATTCATCGGCTACAACCATCCCGACGGCCGCCGGACATATCTGAGGTCGCTGTGCTTCGTGCTCCAGAATGCCGTGAGAGAGCTGTGGCCGGACAAGGTGCTCATCATCGACCACAATCTGCCGAGCGGTCTCTACTGCGCGATATGCAGGCGGGAACGGACGGAGGAAGGAGGACGCGACATAGTGGAGCTGTCCGAGAGCGATCTCGCATCGCTCAAAGCCGTGATGCTCAGGAGCATATCGGAGAATCAGCCATTTACCAAAGTCAAGATGGAGGCCGGAGCGGCGGAGGATCTCTACACGGCCGGAGGGCAGGAGGAGAAAGCCGAGCTCCTGAAGTCTCTCGGGAGATTCATCTGCAGCGTGTATTTCCTTGACGGGCACGCAGACACATTCTACGAACCGCTTCTGCCGTCCACAGGATACCTCAACGTGTTCGACCTGCTTCCTTTCGGAAAGGGGTTCTGTCTTCAGGGGCCGTCCTGCGATGATACGGGGAAGGTTATCCCCGTCATCCGGCAGTCCAAGATCGCCGCAGCTCTGGACGAATATTCGGAATGGTGCTCCAATATCAAAATCAACGGCATCGGAACGCTCAACAGAGCTGTCACCGGAGGTTTCGCAGTGAAGATGATCAATCTTGCGGAGGCCAGGCACGAACGCAAATACGCAGCCGCAGCCGACCGTATCTTCCAATGCAGAGACAGGATCAAAGCCATATTCATCGCCGGTCCGTCCTCAAGCGGCAAGACATCATCGTCCCTGCGTCTGGCACAGCAGTGCAGGATACTTGGCATGGTGCCAAAGGTGATAGAGCTGGACAATTACTTCGTGGACAGGGAGAAGACTCCGAAAGACAGCGACGGCAACTATGACTTCGAGGCGCTCGGGGCAATGAATCTGGAGCTTCTGGGCTCGCAGCTCAACGCCCTGTTCGCCGGAGAGGAGGTGGAGCTGCCGAAATATGACTTCAAGGCTGGCAAGTCCGTCCCGTCAGGTGAGCGCATCAGGCTGGGAGAGAAGGAGATCCTTATCATGGAAGGAATCCACGCTCTTGACCCCGAGATGGTTCCGGACGTGGACGGGGACAGGATCTTCAGGATGTATGTCTCCGCGCTGACCTCTCTCAATGTGGATGAGAACAACCACATCTCCACTTCCGACAACAGACTTCTCCGCCGCATCGTGCGGGACAACAGAGTCCGCGGCATCACTCCGGAAGAGACCATATTGCGCTGGCACAGCGTCAGGAGAGGTGAAGACCGGAACATCTTCCCATTCCAGGAAAATGCCGATTTCGTATTCAATTCGGCGCTGATCTATGAGCTTCCGATGCTGAAATACTATGCTGAGCCGCTTCTGCGCAGGATTCCGCCATATTCTCAGGCTTATACGGAGGCGGTGCGGCTGCTCAAGTTCCTGGATTATATCGCGGCTCTGTCTCCGGAAGAAATCTCGGCCATCCCGCCGACATCTATAATGCGGGAATTTATCGGCGGGCAGACCCTTTTGGCACGATAATGGCAATACTCCCCATCGAAGACATAAAACATAAGCTAGTTTAATTCATATTGAACAACATTTTGACAGCAGCCGGTCGTGAGACTAGCTGCTGTCTTTTATTGTGATATGTCGCTGTCGGATTGCACTCCCTCGCTCTTCGGGAAGAGCTATTCGCCGGCGATTATGCGTCTGTCCTCATCGAGATCGACGCCCGCCCTCTTCGCGATGGTGAGTTTGGCTTCCTGAAGCATCTGCCTGTGCCTTATGACCCAGTTCTCCACATAGATGGACACGCACGACAAGGCGAAGTATATTATCGTCTGGATCGTCATCCCTATTATCTGCGTATGCGCGGTCCACAGATCACCTCCGGCAGTGTTCAAGTTGATGAAGCCCTGGCATCCGAAAGTCGTAGGGAAAAGGTAGGAGAACCATCTCCAGAACTTCGGAAACGCGGTTGTAGGCCAGGAGAAGCCCGTAAGGAACAGACATATCGGTGAGATTACCAGGAAAAGTAGGAACACCGACTCCCTTCTGGTGATGAGCGAGCTCCATGTGAACGAGAACACCACGCAGTCCGTCACGAAGAACAGCAGCAGAATCAAGATATCGAAGAAATCGCCTCTCTGGGGAATACCGAATATCGCCGGGACTATGCAGGCGATATATATCGCTATGGACATATATATCAGCCAATATGCAGCTCCGCGCCCGAGCACGACTCTGCCGACCCCGTGTCCCTCCAGCCTCTCCGGAAGCGCCGCAAGACTGCGGTTCTCTTCTCGCGCAGTCCCTTCAAGCATCGACATTCCGTAGAACAATGTCTGCTGCACGATCACGAGCAGGATTGCGGAAAGGAGGAAATATGAGTAGGAGAACGCCCTGTTGTAGGGATTGTTCTCTTCATATGGGATAGCCTGCACAAGCTGGGCCGACTGCTCGCCCGAGAATCCGGCCGCCGCATATCTCTCCAGCTGGATGCTCCCCACCTCGTGAAGCATCACCATATTCGCCGCCATCAATATGTTCTTGTAATACAGGAAGCTGCTCATATCCGCATAGGCGGACACCGTGGCGGTCTCGAGAGCCGCGAGCTTGTCTCCGAAATCGGAAGGGAAATACAGGTAGCCCCTGATCTTGCCTTCCTTCATCAGCCTCTGGGCCTCATCGGCATTGACACAGTGATACTTGACTTCGCACTCCCTTGTCGCGTCCACTTCCCTTGCAAAACGCCGGCTTGCGGCGCAGTCCGCCTCATCCACGACAGCCACCGGGGTCTCGTTCAATATTCCGTTGAGATACATCACATTGTACAGCAACGGATAAGCCAATCCCGCAAGGAAGAATATGACCATCACGCCCGAGTCCGTGAAAATAGTCCTCAGCTCGTGGGCCAAAAGCTCCTTGAAATCACTGAACCACAGCCTTATATAACTGTTTTTATTCATCTTGGACTCCTATTTTTTAGGGAAATTCTGCAATATGTAGGCACGTTTGAGCCTGTACATCACGGCAAGCGGCAGGAACATGAATATGAGCAGATGTGCGGCTTCTCTCCACCATCCGGCAAATCCTGTCCCGAAGATTACTTCACGCGAATACAACTGGAAATAATGCCTCAGCGGGAACGCCTCCGCAAGCCCCTGTATGTATGGCGGCATGGTCTCCACCGGAAGCGTGAATCCGGACATGGAGAATGCGAGCACGCTGTACAGGGCCCCGATACTCAGCGCAAGCCTCGGAATCGGAAGCAGCCCTATGATGAATATCGCCGCGCCCTCGCTTGCGAGCACAAGCAATATTATGGCTATGAACATATTCCAGATGGAGCCCGCTATCGGGAATCCCATCCAGTGATACATCAGTATGATGAGTATCAATCCGATACCGGAGAACAGCACGGTATAGACCGTGAGCTTGCCGAAGATCGCAGTGGTGACGGAGTTCCCGGCCGTAGAGAGCAAGTGCCTGGAAGTGCCGTATTTGAGCTCCGCACCGAGCGAATATATCAAGATGATGATTATCGCCATCTCCAGCACGCCCGGCAGGAATACATTGGTCAGATAATAGCCGTAGTTCGTGAACTCGTTGCCGATCTGATGGACATCCACCTGGACGGGCTTGATTCTTCCCATTATGGCATCTTCATTGACCCCTTTCGCCCGCAGGACTTCTCTCTGGACAGCGCCGTCGGCGAGATTGATCATCGTCAATATCGTCTTGTAGGACAATGCTCCTCCGACGAAGTACAATCCGTTGATATAGTAGGAGAACGTAGGGCGGCGGCTTGCCTGCACATCGGCATACATCCCGTCCGGAATCACGCAGACGGAAGTGAGCTTGCCGCTCTGCATATCCTCTCTCGCCTGTGCGAAAGAGTCATACTTGATGACCTTGCCCAGCTGTGTGGCGTCAAGCTGCCGCGCGAAATTGCGGGACAGAGACGAATTGTCCAGATCCACGACGCCTATCGGAAGGTCGTGCGGCAGTCCGTCCCGGAAGAAAGTCAGGAAGAATACGGCGCAGAAAGCGACGGTCACAACGGAGCCGAGAAGATAAATCGGACGGTTCCTCATTATCCTCAACTCGCGGCGTACAATCGCCTCTATATTATGCCAGAATCCCATATCAGCCTAGTTCTTGAGGATTTTGCTGTCTTTGATGATGGCCGACATCCCCGGACGGAGGCCCTCAACCTGAGCGTCAGGCACGGCCCTCACCTCGAATGTCTTGGCATCATACATTCCCGTCTCCTTGGTGGCTTTCCATGTGGCATAGGACTCGCGCACGGCGATATAGCTTACCGTAGCCGTGCACTCCCTGCCGTCGAGAGCCGGGATGGAAACGGTCACCTTGTCACCCTGCTGAAGGCCGTGGAGATAGTCCTCGCGGACATTGAAAGTAAACCACATGTCCGCAAGATCGGTAATGGTCATTATCGGAGCGCCCTGGCCCACGAGTTCGCCGACTTTAGGGAACGTGGCGGAGATGATGCCGGATGCCGGGGCTGTCAGATAGAGCTCGCCAAGATAGGAATTGACCTCCATAAGTGCGCCGTTGGCCTGATCGACAAGCGCCGCAGCCGCAGCCTTGTCCTCTTTCCTCGCACCGTTCACAGCCATGTCGTACTGGCTCTTGGCGGCCTTGGCGGTGGCCACTGCTGCATTGTACTGAGCCTCCACTTCATCGAACTTCTGTGCGGAGACCACCTTCTGGTCATAGAGCTTCTTCATCCTGTCATAGGATTTCTTCATCACGCTCTCGCCGATGAGGGCTTTCTGCCAGAGCTCATAGGCTCCTGTAATCTGCTCGGTCCTCGCACCGTTCAGAGCCTTTGTCTGCTGGGCTGTGGCGGCATTTTTGAGAGCGGTCACCTGCTCCAGCTTCGCACGGACTTCAGGGGAATCGATGAACACCACCGTGTCGCCTTTCTGCACCGTGTCGCCCTCTTTCACGAAAAGGGTCTCGATCCTTCCCGGCACTTTGCCTGACACTCTGTATTCTGTAGCTTCAGCCTCGCCCTGGATCACCAGCGGCTTCGGCCTGGAGACGAAATATCCGATTACCGCAATCAGCAGAAGAATGACGAGAAGCGCCACAACGCCGATTATGAGATTGTAAGATTTCTTTGCCTGTTCCATAGTTATATCGTATCGTTATTATCAATGATTTCTGTCGTTATTTTCTTGTGTCGAGGTCAGACTCTATGCGGGCCTCGGCTTTCTGGAGGTTGACATTCGTCATCTGAAGCTCTATGCCTGCGTCAATGTATTCCGAATGCGCCTGAAGCCATGCCGTATGGGCGGCCAGCGCCGTGTTGGTGGTGACGACTCCGGCTTCGAATCCGATGCTTGCCGTCCTCAGGTTCTCCTCGGCGCTCTTGAGATTGCTCTCGGCCATGGCAAGTTTCTCGACGGCTTCCTGCTGCTGCTTGTGCAGCTGTGTCACCTGAAGGCAGATAAGCTCCTTGGCATCATCGTATTGACTTCTGTAGAGAGAGGCCTCGGCCTTGGCTTTGCGGGTCTTCTGCAACGCTTCGAACCCATGGAAAATCGGGACATTCACCGCAACGCCCACATTGAACATACCGCCCCATTTGTTCCGGAAGCCGTTGTAGGCATTCGGATTGGAAACCAGATAATTGGCGGTCAGAGCCACTTTCGGGAGCATATCTGCGCGGGCTACGGTGACTTTCTTTTCATAGATCTTTGTCGCAAGGTCCAGACTTCTTGTCTCAGGCCTGTCGGAGTACACCGCGTCCAGATCTTTCTCCTCAAGCATATCCGGCACGGGGACAGTCTCGGCACCCTCGTCAGCGAGCATGATCTCAGTATTCAAGTCCAGACCAATCTCCTTGCAGAGAAGCATCTTGGCAAGCACAAGGCCGTTCGTGGCCTTGCTCTTGAGCATATTGGCTTCGTTGGCCTTGACCTTGATGGCAAGGGCGTCGGAATTGGTGCAGACACCCTCTTCCACAGAGATGTTGACATCGTGCTCCATCTTGCCGAGCAGGTCGGCGAAATCTTCCGCAAGCTTCTTCTTGCCGGCGATGGAGACTATCTGCCAGTATGCCTGGTCGACCGTGGTGATGATGTCCTGGTACTCCTTGTCATACCGAGCCTTGGAAAGCTCTTCCGCAAGACGTGTTATCTTGTTGGCCGCCACTATCTTGCCGCCCATATACACAGGCTGCTGGAGGGAAACTCCCGCAGCAAACACGTTGTGTATGTCCAGATGGAACGCATCGTCAATCTCGCTTCCGAGCTGGTTCAGAGCCGCGCTTATGTCGCTGTGCTGCAGCGTCCCCATGACGGTCTGCCACAGCGGGCTGTTCATATACTCCACAGCGGCCGACTGGTTGCCCGCAATCTGCTGCTGGAGAGCAGTCATCACGGCAGAGATGTTCGACTGCGCCGTCGTGCCGATACTTGTCAGTTTGTCAGACATCTGGTCGCTTATGAGTGACAGATTCTTCTCATTGTAGATATAAGTGCCTGTCGCACTGATGTTCGGGAAATAATTCGCCCTGGCGATCTTCCTGTCCATTCCGGCCATCTCCACCTTGGTCCGGGACTGTTCCAGAGCCTTGTTGTTTCGAATCGCCATATCCCTGCACTGCTGAAGGGTCAATGTCTCCTGCCCCGTCATGACGGCTGACACGGAGAGCATCGCTGCTGCGGCGAAAATCATCGATCTGAGATTCATATCGTTCAAATATTTAACATTCAGAAGCTGCCACAAAAGGGACAGCCGGGCAAACTCCGCCACTTCCTGCGGGCCGCCCGCCCATCGGGGCATCCGGATACATTATGCAAAAAAGTTGCCACAATGGCTGCGGTTGCGCCAAGTTTTGCACGATTATTGATATTTTGGTCTAAAAAAACGATTTTTCGGCAAATTCGGAAGCTTCTCAAGACAGCTTTAGAAAATCCTCCTATGACATATGGAAAATCCGCTGCACAATATCAGTATCGGCAAGTTCCGGACACTTTTCCCGGAAACGCCTGGCGCAGGACTCGGCGATGACTTCCTCATAGCCGATCTCAAATACGACAAGGCGCTTGAGGCGTTCAAGTACCCCTTCAGGCTTGACGGCTACATCACAGTCTTCTGCATCAGCGGCAAAGTCCGCCTGGACGTGAATCTGGATTCGTTTGAGCTTGAGGCCAATTCGCTCATGATCAATGTCCCCGGCAACATACTCCGCGTGACAGACGTGGGCGGAGACAGCCAGGATGTGCATTTCATCATCGTCGCCATGTCCAAGTCATTCATGTCCGGGGTGCATTTCGATTTCAACCGGCTTTTCCACGAGAGCATGACCGTGATGAACAACCCGTGCATCCGTCTCAGCGGAAGGGAACGGCTCCTGTGCAAAGAGTATCTGTCCCTTGCGGAAGTGCTGCTCACCAGCGGGATATCCAACAAGAAAGAAGCCATAGGAGCACTGATCTCCTCGATTTCCTATGTCCTCGGCTCCGTATGGGCCGGGAAGATTTCGGAGGCGGAGACCCGCCAGCAGACCCCGTCGATCAAGGCCAAGCACATATATGACCAATTCCTCCGCCTGGTGACCGAGCATCACACGAAGGAGCGCACCATGGGCTTCTATGCCGACAAGCTGTGCCTCACGCCGAAATATCTTTCCAAGCTTGTGAAGATGGTCAGCGGCCGATCCGCCCCGGACTGGATTGACGCTTTCGTGATTCTGGAGGCGAAGAACATGCTGAAATATTCGGACTTGTCCATCAAGGAGATAGTAGGCAAGCTCAATTTCCCGAACCAGTCGGTTTTCTATAAGTTTTTCAAGGCTCACACCGGCAGGACCCCGAGCCAGTATCGAAATGAATAACCGAGCGAGGATAATGGAAAAGTCCGATGTCTTTTCCGTTATCCTCGCCCTTAAAGGCTCTTTAACCCCCGCAGCTAAGGCTGCGACCCCTATTAGGGGTACTTCGCACC
>CAVECU010000028.1:0-13047 GCA_963614015.1 uncultured Eubacteriales bacterium | reverse complement strand
ACTACAGGCTGCGCGATGCCATTTTCTCGCGTCAGAGATACTGGGGAGAGCCGTTCCCGATATATTACAAAGACGGCGTGGCCGAGCCGCTGCCTTATGACAAGCTTCCGCTCACGCTTCCGGAGATTGATCAGTTCAAGCCTACGGAGACCGGAGAGCCGCCTCTTGCCCGCGCCAAGGACTGGACCTACAACGGCTGTCCTCTCGAGACGTGCACGATGCCGGGCTTCGCCGGGTCGAGCGCATATTATTTGAGATATATGGATCCGCACAATGACGGGGAACTCGTCGGAGCGGACGCCGACAGATATTGGAGAAATGTGGATCTGTATGTCGGCGGAGCCGAGCACGCCACCGGGCATCTGATATATTCCAGGTTCTGGAACAAGTTTCTGTATGATCTCGGGTTCGTATGCGAAGAGGAGCCTTTCCGCAAGCTTGTCAACCAGGGAATGATCCAGGGCCGGTCAAGTTTCGTGTACAGAATCATCGGGACCAACACTTTCGTTTCCGCAGGCCTGCGCGGCGGATATGAGACTACGGAGATCCATGTCGACATCAGTCTTGTCCGGGGCGACAGACTGGACATAGAGGCCTTCAGGAAGTGGAGACCGGAATTCGCCGATGCCGAGTTCGTGCTCGAGAACGGGGAATATGTCTGCGGCTATGCGGTCGAGAAGATGAGCAAGTCGATGTACAATGTGGTCAACCCTGACGATGTGTGTGATACTTACGGAGCTGATACATTGAGACTTTACGAGATGTTCCTCGGCCCTGTGGAGCAGTCCAAGCCTTGGGACACCAAGGGGATTGACGGCGTCAGCCGTTTCCTCAGGAAGGTCTGGAGGCTCTACTTTGATGCGGACAAGCTGCTCGTCACGGACGCCAAGGCCAAGCCTCAGGAGCTTAAGACTCTGCACAAGCTCATAGGCAAGGTGCAGGACGATATCGAGGCATTCTCCTACAATACCTGCATCAGCGCATTCATGATTGCGGTTAATGAGCTGTCGGAGCAGCATTGCTCCAGCAGGGAGGTTCTGGAGCCGCTCGTGATATTGCTGTCCCCGTTCGCTCCGCATCTTGCCGAAGAATTGTGGGAAGCGCTCGGACACGAGGGCTCCGTGGCCTATGCCGAGTTCCCGGAATACAAGCCGGAATATACGGTGGAGAGCAACTGCACCTATGCCGTCTCGTTCAACGGGAAGACCAGATTCACCGTGGAGCTGCCCAAGGATATGGGCGCGGCGGATGTCGAGGCGAATGTCAGAGCGATGGAGCAGACCGGCAAATATCTCGGGGACAAGACCATTGTCAAGGTCATTGTGGTCCCGGGCAAGATAGTGAATATAGTAGTGAAGTGACCTATGCCGTTGTACAAGAAGATATTGAATGTCCTTTGGGACTATGTCGTGATCTCTTTCGGGACATTGCTTTTCTGCATAGCCTGGGATTGTTTTCTCATACCTAACGGAATAGCCGCCGGCGGTCTGACAGGTGCCTGCACCGTGATCCAGTTCGCCACCGGAGGTGCCATACCGCTTGCGTACTCCTATTTCATAGCGAATGTGGTTCTGCTGATAATAGGCGTGATATTGCTTGGCAATGCATTCGGTTTCAAGACAGTATATTCTGCAGTCCTGGCTTCCGTGCTTTTCAAGATCCTTCCGTCGCTGGGCTTCCTCGAAGCAGTCCCGGGGAATTTTTTCTACATTGACAACAAGGTGCTGGTCCCGATAGTCGGCGGCCTGCTCGAGGCCATCGGAGTGGGGCTCATCTTCATACGTGGCGGAAGCACGGGCGGGACCGATGTACTTGCTCTTGCCATAAACAAGTTCTATCCCGTCTCTCCGGGCAAGGTCTATCTGTATTCCGACATGATCATCATCGCGTCCGTGCTGCTGATCCCGGAGAAGACCTTCACCGACATGATCTACGGATACATAACTATGGTCACATTCTCGTCAATGCTTGATTTTGTGCTGCTCGGACGCAAATCCACCGTGCAGGTGCTTGTGTTCACGCGCAAATGTGAAGAGATGGCGGACTATATGATGAATACTCTCCACAGGGGAGTCACCGCTCTGAAAGCCATAGGATGGTACACCAAGAGAGACAACAACGTCCTGCTCATCATCGTGAAGAGATCACAGCTTCCGGCGCTGTCCAAAGTGATCAAGTCTATTGACGACAAGGCGTTTGTCAGCGTGTCTCCGGCGAGCAGCGTGTACGGGGAGGGGTTTGAGGAGCTCAAGACCGGGATCGACCGTGGCAACAAGACCGCCAAAGAGAAGACACAAAACTGATAGACAAGATGTTGCAGAATAAATCCGTCTGGGTGGTTCTGAAGGAATATTTCCTCATTACGCTCGGAATACTCATATATGTTCTCGGCTGGGTGGTGTTCCTGACTCCCAACAATCTGATAGGTAACGGAGTCTCCGGAATCAGTTCCATCATCCAGTATGCGGTGGGGCTGAAGATGGGTTACACCTATTTCGCGATCAATGTCGTATTGCTCGTCACCGCATTTTTCATCCTCGGAAGGAGCTTCGGACGCAAGACGATATATGCCATAGTCCTGGCGTCGGTGGCTCTCAATGTGCTGCAGGATGCCATACCGGAGACCATAATCAATACGCTTTCCATACAGAACGGCAAGCTGATGTCCACGATAATGGGCGGAATCATGATCGGTGTTGGCATCGGGATGTCCATTTCGCAGGGCGGCAGCAGCGGAGGAACGGATATCATAGCCTTGATTGTCAGCAGGTATCGCAATATCTCCCCCGGGAGGATGATCCTCTCGATGGATGTCGTCATAATCCTGTCGTCGCTTGCGTTCCCGTCTTATACTCCCGCCGGAGAGCTCGTGCCGTTTGTGGACAAGATAACGACCGTGGTTTACGGACTCCTGCTGGTGACAATCAACGGATATGTGATAGACCTTTATCTTGCCGGCTCGAAGCAGTCCGTGCAGCTGTTCATCATGTCCAAGGAGTATGAGAAGCTCGCCGACGGGATCACCAAGTTTCTGCACAGGGGAGTCACGGTGATGCCCGCCACAGGATGGTACACCAAGAGTGAAAGCCACGTGCTGATGGTCATCACCAGGAAATCCGACTTGAATTTCATGCTCAAGTACATCAAGACCGTTGACAATGACGCTTTCCTGTCAGTATCTACGGTCACCGGCGTCTATGGCAGGGGATTCGATGCCATAAAGGGCGTGAAATCCGCGAAGGCGGAGGGCTCCGCCGCCGGCGAGGGGCGATCGGAAGAGACGAAATGCTAAAGAATCTTTCCGGAAAATAAAGATTCATATATTTTTCCGCGACTGCCGTCACTGCCGCATAGGTTGTGACGGCGTTGTTGCGTAATTTAGTCATAGGAACAACCAAAACACCTTATGACTGATACCAACGTATATCTGGCCCCGGCGAGGATGCTCAGGACACTGTCCGTCCTCAATCTTGTGCTGACGGCCATTCTGTTCAATCTGTTATGCCCCGGTGCCGCCATAGTCTATGACATTCTGGGCCTGTATGTGTCATCCTCCATACTCCTGATGATTCCTGACACATACAAGGACAGACGGCTGTGCACGGCGTGCGGCCTGGTGTCGATGGTACTCGCGTTGTCTGCGGAGCTGACGGACGCATTCGTCCTGGATATGGTGACCAAGCCGGTGCTGTCCGTGATAGTGTGTCCGCTGGCGGCATCGCTGCCGCTGTCCGTCTGTCTGGTGTGCAGGGTGGTGGAGATCTACAGGGACTCCGAATATCTGACGATGAAAGTGTCCGGCTGGGAGCTGATGCTCTGCATAATCAAGGGCAGCTATATTGCCATATTCTATACCATTTTCACATTCGCCATCCTGTATATGCTGTTTCTCGGTGTGGAGCACAGCTGGCTGTCGATAGTGGCGACCGTGCTCGGAGCCGTGTTCTTCCTGCTCCTGTTCGTCCGCAGCATAACAGGCAGGCCGATAGTCAGCTATACTGATGCCGGCACTCCGGAGTGCGTCAAAGATGCCGGCGGGACGGGAATGGAGGAAAAGGCCGGGGCCTTGCGCAGCGGGATGTACAGCAGGCTTATACGGCATATCGAGGATAAGAGACCGTTCCTTGACCCGGGCTACGGGCTGGAGGATCTGGCCAGAGACCTGTGCTCCAACAAGGCCTATGTCTCCAAGGTGATCAATGAAGGCTCGGGCCTGAATTTCTGTCAGCTGATGAACCGCTATCGCGTGGACTATGCGAGGGAGGCGTTCCGGAATGATTCCACCTTGAAGGTCAGGGACCTGTCCGAGCTCTCGGGGTTCAACTCCCAGGTGACGTTCAATATGGCGTTCCGCCTGTTTTATGAGACGACTCCGGGCGTGTGGTGCAAGGAAGTCAGAGACGGCATCCTGCTTCATCCACCCCCTTCCAGCCCGCAGGAACAGGAGCGGAAACTTCCACAGGCTCTTTTCTGACAGGATGGATGAACTCTATGTGCCTTGCCATCAGAGATATGCTTCCGTCAGGGTTTGAGCGTGGCGAGCCATATTTCAGGTCTCCCTTTATGGGGCATCCGAGGCCGGACAGCTGGCAGCGTATCTGATGGTGCCTTCCGGTGAGGAGCTTGACTTCGAGCAGGAAATATCTGTCCGTCCTGCCGATGAGCTTGTAGAGGAGTTTCGCCTCCCTGGCATTGCGGCGTCCCTCCGGAGCGTTGCAGATGAATGTCTTGTTGAGCTTTTCGTTGCGGACGAGCCAGTCAGTGAGCGCCCCCTCTTCCGGCTCGGGCCTTGAGCAGACGAGCGCCCAATAGGTCTTGTGCACATCTCCGCTGCGGAACATCTCCGACATCCGTTCCAGGGCCTTGGAGGTCTTCGCCAGCACCGTGATTCCGCTCACCGGTCGGTCGAGCCTGTGCGGTATCCCGATGAACACCTGGCCCGGCTTGGAGTCTCTTGCGGCTATGAAAGCCTTGTATTTGTCACCCAGGGTCTCGTCGCCTGTCTTGTCGCCCTGGACGATCTCCCCGGCCCGCTTGTTTACGACAAGCAAGTGATTGTCTTCGTATAATATTCTGGACTCCAAATCTTTGTATTCGGCTTCCGTCAGCGTTCTGTAGATCATTGTCATCCTTCTTTAGCGGCAGCAAAGATACTGCAAAATATGACAATTTGGCAGAAAATTGTTGATGCGCAGGCGTTGGCACGGCATTGGATAATCCTCACGGCGTCCTCCCGGATGACCGGGCGGACAGTATGAAAAAGAGAATTGTTACAAACAGGATTCTAAAAATAGGAGATAGATATTATGGGAAAAATCATTGGTATTGACCTTGGAACCACCAACTCCTGCGTGGCAGTGATGGAAGGAAACCAGCCTACGGTCATCATCAACAACGAAGGCCAGAGGACTACGCCGTCCGTAGTCGCTTTCACCGACGGTGGAGAGAGAAAGGTCGGAAGCCCTGCAAAGCGTCAGGCCATAACCAATCCGAAGAATACGGTCTTCTCCATAAAGAGATTTATGGGCGAGACTTACGATATGGTCACAAAGGAGATTGAGAGAGTCCCTTATTCCGTTGTGAGAGGGGACAACAATACTCCGAGAGTGGAGATCGAAGGACGTCAGTATTCACCGCAGGAGATTTCCGCGATGATTCTGCAGAAGATGAAAAAGACGGCGGAAGATTATCTCCGCCAGCCTGTCACCGAGGCTGTCATAACGGTGCCGGCCTACTTCTCCGACTCGCAGCGTCAAGCTACGAAAGAAGCCGGCAAGATCGCCGGACTTGATGTCAAGCGTATCATCAACGAGCCTACTGCCGCAGCGCTTGCTTATGGTCTGGACAAGAAGAACACCAATATGAAAGTCGCCGTATTCGACCTCGGAGGCGGTACATTTGATATTTCCATCATGGAGCTTGGCGACGGCGTGTTCGAAGTCAAGTCAACCAACGGCGACACTCACCTCGGAGGTGATGATTTCGACCAGAAGATCATCGAGTGGCTTGCGGGCGAGTTCGCATCCGAGAACGGCGGGGCTGACCTCAGGAAAGACCCTATGGCTCTCCAGAGACTCAAGGACGCTGCCGAGAAAGCCAAGATTGAGCTTTCCAACCAGACTTCCACAGAGATCAACCTTCCTTACATAATGCCGGTGGACGGCGTTCCGAAGCATCTTGTGAAGACATTGACGAGGGCGAAGTTCGAGCAGCTCTGCGATGACCTGTTCCAGAGGACGATAGTTCCTTGCCGCAAGGCTCTGGAGGATGCTCATCTGAGCGCTTCCCAGATAGACGAAGTGCTGCTTGTGGGCGGTTCGAGCCGTATTCCGAAGGTCCAGGAGATTGTGAAGGAGTTCTTCGGCAAAGAGCCGAACAAGAGCGTGAACCCGGATGAGGTTGTCGCCATAGGCGCATCCATTCAGGGCGGTGTCCTTGCCGGTGACGTGAAGGATGTGCTCCTGCTTGACGTGACTCCGCTTTCTCTCGGCATCGAGACTCTCGGCGGCGTGATGACCAATCTCATAGCATCCAACACCACGATTCCTACGCGCAAGTCGGAAGTATTCTCCACGGCTGTTGACAACCAGCCGTCGGTAGAGATCAAAGTGCTTCAGGGCGAGCGCCCTATGGCCAAGGACAACAAGCAGATAGGCGTCTTCCATCTGGATGGCATCGCTCCTGCGCCGAGGGGTATCCCTCAGATCGAGGTGACTTTCGACATCGATGCCAACGGCATCCTCAACGTATCCGCCAAGGACAAGGCTACCGGAAAGGAGCAGAACATCCGTATCGAGGCTTCTTCCGGGCTCAGTGATGACGAGATCCAGAGGATGCGCGACGAGGCCAAGGCCAATGAGGCCGCAGACAAGGCCGAGAAGGAAAGAGTTGACAAGATCAACTCCGCAGATGCTCTCTGCTTCCAGTCCGAGAAGAATCTCAAGGACTATGGCGACAAGATTCCGTCCGACAAGCGCGATGCGATAAATTCGGCTCTCACAAGCTTGAAAGAGGCTGTCAAGACTCAGAACATCGCTGATATCGAGACTTATACGAAGTCCCTCGAAGATGCTTGGCATGCTGCGTCCGAGAGCATGAACGCCGGAGCGCAAGGCGGTCCGCAGGGTCCGGATGGCGGAAGCTACGGCCCTCAGAGCGGTCCTCAGGACGGCGGCCCGCAGACTCCTGACGAGCAGTAGGATATATTTGATAAGTCCCTCAGGGATCGCACTGGATAGGTGCGAGATACCCCTAATAGGGGTCGCAGCCTTAGCTGCGGGGGTTAAGAGGCCCTTGAGATTTCCGGGGCGGAACTGATTTCAAGTTCCGCCCCGGAAATTGTCGTTTTTTATTACTATATTCGTTGACTTGTGAAGATTGTACCTGATTTATGATGTATATATATATTGTTTGTCCCGTAGTGGCGGCTGTCATCGGTGCGGCGGTGTATCTGCTGTGCGCCAGGACATTCGGGATAAAGCTCCGGCAGAAAGATCGGGAGCTGGAGATGAACGAGGCCCTGTGGCGGCAGAAACTCTCAGCTGCGGAGGCCGTGGCTGCGGCGGACAGGGAGAAGGGAGAGGCGCTGCTTGCTGCGGCGGAGCGCCGTACGGAGCAGGTGAAGAAGAGCTATGACGAGATGCTTCAAGAGATCAAGCGTAACAGCGAACAGTCCCTGAAGCAGCAGGTCGAAGCCATAAAGTCTGAGATGAAAGCTCAGACCGAGGAGGTGCTCAAGGCCCGTGAAGACGAACTGCACAAAAAGGCTGACGAGACTTTCAAGAACATCAGCGGGACTCTGGGCCGGGATCTCGAAGCGATGAAGAAATCGTTTGACGAGAACAAGAAGACTCAGATGGAGTCTGCGGAATCGCTCAAGAGCAATCTGGAAAATGCCGTCAAGAATCTCAGGGAGAGGACGGAAGACATCGGCAACAAGGCTGACCATCTGGCCGATGCGCTCAAGGGCCGGAACAAGATGCAGGGATGTTTCGGCGAGACGATTCTGGAGAATCTGCTTGTGGCCGAGGGCTTCAGGGAGCATGTGGACTACGACAAGGAGTTCGTGCTCCGGGATGAGATGGGGATAGCCGTAGCCAATGAGGACTCCGGCAAGAGGATGCGTCCCGACTTGATCATCCACTATCCCGACAAGACGGATGTGGTGGTGGATTCCAAGGTGGATCTCAAGGCGCTTTCGGACTGGAACGATGCTGCTGACAGCGCCGCCAAAGAGGATGCCGCGAAGCGCAATCTGGCCGCCGTGCGCGCACAGGTGGACAACCTTGCCAAGAAGGATTATACGGGCTATATCGGCGCCGGGCGCAAGAGCCTTGGCTACGTGCTGATGTTCGTGCCCATATACAATGCCTATCAGCTCGCCAAGAGCCTCGATCCCGACCTGTGGCGGGATGCGTTCCGCAGGAATGTGCTGATAACCACCGAAGAGACCATTGTTCCGTTTCTGCGGATGATCCGGACTGCCTGGCGCAATGCGGAGCAGATCCGCAATCAGCAGAACATCATCAAGGCGGCGGAGGAAATGATATCGAGAGTGCACGACATGGCTCTCGCCCACGCCAAGATGGGCAAGAAGCTCGGGGAAGTGTCAGACGCATATGAGGCCTGTGACAGGAAGCTCAGGGACAGCGGGCAGAGCATAATAGTATCCGCACGCAAAGTGATAGACTACGGCGTGCGTCCCCGCGCCGGCAAGGAGCTTCCGGAAGTGACGGAGCCTTCGGCTCCGCAGAAGGAGATTGATTCCGGAGATGAAACAGAGACAACGTAAATACACATAACACACAAAACTATGAAAACAAATCTACTTAGGCTGGCGGCCGTCGCAGCTTGTTCAATGATGGCTTTTCCGCTTTTTGCGCAAGAGACAGGTTCTATCAGGATCGGAGCCCACAGGGGCTTCTGGGATTGTGACGAGACTTCCCGTGCGGAGAACTCCGTCGCAGCTCTGAAGAAGGCTCAGGACGCGAATCTGTGGGGAAGCGAGTTCGATATCCACATCACGGCGGACAACGAGATCGTGGTTTATCACGACAGCAATATCCAGGGATTGGACATCCAGAAGACGGACCTTGCGACTCTCAAGAAGATAAAGCTTGCCAACGGGGAGGCTCTCCCGACGCTGGACGAATATCTCGCCCAGGCGGAAAAATGCGCATCCACTGTTCTCGTGCTGGAGTTCAAGAGCCAGTACAGTGCGGAAAGAGAGAATCTTATGGTGGACATCACCTTCAGGAAACTCCGCGAGCACGGCCTTTACGATCCGAGCAGAGTCATATTCATATCTTTCAGCAAAAATGTCTGCCTGAAAGTCGCCAAGGACGCTCCGGAGTTCACCAACCAGTATCTCAGCGGCGATATCGCTCCGGAGGAGCTGCACAAGATGGGGATCAACGGTCTTGACTATCAGTACAAAGTGATCTATGCTCATCCGGAATGGGTGAAGCAGGCGCACGAGCTTGGCATGAGCGTGAATGTCTGGACGGTAAACAAGGAGAAGGACATCAAGGCAATGATTGATCTCGGTGTTGACTGCATCACGACCAACGCTCCTCTTCTTGTCAGAGAGCTTCTCGGAGACAAGGAACTGCGCATCGCTCCGTCGGGAGAGACTTCGGAGTGCTGCTGTTGCGGCGGCGGATGCTGCAAGTAGCGGAGGCATCTTGCCGTGGCGGGGAGAATGTATCCCGTCATCATCTCAAAGCATCTTTATGGACAAAGTAAGATTCGGTGTCGTAGGCACCAATTTCATAACGGACTGGCTGATCCGCGGAGCTTCGCAGGACAGCCGGTTCTGTCTTCAGGCCGTGTGCTCCAGGACAGGGGAGCGTGCTGCGGAGTTCGCCGCGAAATACGGGATACCTCACACCTATACATCGCTTGAGGAGATGGCTTCGGCCACGGACATTGATGCGGTGTATATCGCGACTCCCAATTTCCTTCACGCCCGCCAGAGCATCCTCTGCATGAAAAACGGCAAGCATGTGCTGTGCGAGAAGCCGATAGCTTCAAATGCCCGTGAGGCGGAGGAGATGATCGAGGCATCCCGGAGGTACAATGTCACTTTCATGGAAGCGATGAAGCCCACTCTGACACCCGGATTCCGTGCCGTGCTCGACAATATTGGCCGTCTCGGAAAGGTGCGCAGGTACTTCGCCTCCTATTGCCAGTATTCGTCCCGCTATGACCGATTCAAGGCCGGGATCCCGATGACGGCATTTTCACCGGAATATTCCAACGGGGCTGTGATGGACATCGGAGTCTATACCATATATCCTATGGTCGTTCTTTTCGGGCGGCCGGATGCCGTGCTCGCTTCCGGAGTGAATCTTCCGTCCGGAGTGGACGGACAGGGGACCGTGATTTTCCGGTACGGGGATATGGATGCTTCTGTGCTGTATTCCAAGATCGCGGACTCCTCGCTTCCGTCGGAAATCCAGGGCGAAGGCGGGACTCTCCGCATTGACAGGATCAACAGCATCTCCGATGTGCGGTTCACGCCCGTGAAGGTCGCTTCCCGAGCCAGCTCGCTGACCTATGGAGATGCGTCAGAGAAATGCCCGTTCACTGCGGACAGGGATGAATATTATTATGAAGTGAAGGAATTCATCGACCTTGTGTTGTCCGGCCGGCGCGAATCTGTTATCAACAGCCATGCGAATTCGCTGCTCACCATCGGGCTCATAGATGAAATCCGCCGGCAGTGCGGAGTCCGCTTCCCGGCCGACGGATGCTGAAAGCTGTGCTGGAGAAATGTCGGAAGCTCTCCTTCGGGACCCGTGCCCACCCTCGGGCTCGTTAGAGGGAGGGGCCCGCAAGCGTAGTGCGGCGGGAGGGATGAGCCGAAGGCGAAGGTCACCGGAGGAGAGCTTCCGACTTCGCATGTGCGCAACAAAAAAGGGGGTGACTAAAAAGTCCGACGGACTTTTTAGTCACCCCCTTAAAGGGCCTATTAACCCCCGCAGCTGAGGCTGCGACCCCTATTAGGGGTACTTCGCACCTATCCGGTGCGGTCCCTTACGGGACTTGTTAGTCACGCCGACGGACTTTTTAGTCACCCTCTTTTTATTAGTGTCTGCGGGTGACGCTCTTATTTCATCGACTCGATGACCTGTCTGTTGATCTCGGCGACGCGGGCGAAATCCATTTTCATCACCTTGCGGTCGTAGGTCATGAAACCGTTGACCTCACCCTCCACATCGGTAGTCTGCGTATAGACAGCTCCGCTGCAGCCCATCTTCACCAGGGTCTTGAGCTTCCCGGCATATTCGGCATATACATTCGTGACTTCGTCAGAAGTCTTGTACTGGACATACCCCCAGTTCTTGTCCTTCTGCCAGAGATGACCCTGTATAGGGAGGCCGATGCCGCCGTATTCACCGACGACATTGACATAGTCACCGTAGAATATGTTCATATGCGGATCAGGATAGTGATGCATATCGAGGATGTCGCCGCATCTGCGGAAGTTGCCGCCGGAAGCCGGATTGACAAGTCTTGTCGGATCGGCTGCCTTGGTGAACGCTGCGGCCTTCTCCGTCTCGAACTGTCCCCAGGCCTCGTTGAAAGGCACCCATACCACTACGCAAGGGAACATCTTCCTTGCATCGATGATTTCCTTCCACTCCTTGAAATAGTTGGCTTTCCACTCGTCCGGCACGATCACATCGCAGCCTCTGTCCATGTCGGAAGTGTCCCACCTGTTGTCCCTGTTGTCGGTGATGCAAGGCATATCCTGCCATACGAGGATGCCGAGCCGGTCGCAATGGTAGTACCATCTCGCCGGCTCCACCTTGATATGCTTGCGGATCATATTGAGCCCGAGCTCTTTGGTCTTCTCGATATCGAATCGGAGAGCCTCGTCAGAAGGCGCCGTGTACAGACCGTCCGGCCACCATCCCTGATCAAGAGGACCGTAGTGGAACAGCTTCTCCCCGTTGAGCGCCATTCTTTTGTGGTTGTTCTGGTCACGCACGATGCTGATTTCCCGCATTGCGGCATATCCGTCGACTTTGTCGATGACTTTGCCGTCCCTTATGAGCGAGAGGCGCAGACCATAGAGATATGGAGAGTCCGGAGACCATTTCTGTGCATCCGGCACCGGTATGCAGATGCTGTTGCCTGCCGCGGCCTTTGCGGTGGCGAGAACCGTTGCTGACGGCTTTTCCGTGTCATATCCCCGCTTGCCTTCAAGAAGCTCGGCTACTATGATGTCGCCCTCGCGGGAGCGTGATACTGACGGAGTTATGGTGAGAGTGGATGCCTTGAGGTCGGCTACTGCATTGTATGTGCCGATGCTTCCGTCAGCGACCGCCTCGATCCATACTGTCTGCCAGATTCCTGTTACCTGGGTGTACCAGATGCCGTTCGGACTGGATGCCTGCTTTCCTCTCGGCTGGAACGTGCCCGCCTCGTCAGTGGCATCGGTAACCTTCACTGTGAGCTTCTGACTCGATTTCGCGGCGATGTACGGAGTGATGTCAAATGAGAACTCTGTGAATCCGCCGGTGTGTACCCCCAGAAGGATGTCGTTCAGATAGACTTCGGCCTTCCAGTCCACAGCTCCGAAGTTGAGAAGTGTCCTCTTGCCTTTCCATTCTTTCGGGATGTCAAACGAGGTCGTGTACCAGAGGGCCTCCGACGGCTTGATGATACGCCCTACGCCTGACAGGGAGGACTCGATGGCGAACGGAACGAGGATCTTGCCCTCTGAAGCAGCCGGAGCCGCCGCATTCGCTCCTGTCACGGAGTAGTTCCAGAGGCCGTTCAGAGATTTCCATCCGTCCCTTTTCATCTGAGGTCTCGGATATTCCGGGAGGACATTCGCCGGATTTACATTGTCGGCCCAAGGCGTGTGGAGATTGTCTCCGGCCGGTGCCCAGTCCTGAGCTGCGGCGGTCGCCGGGATGGCGATAGCTGCCGCAAGCAGAAGTTTTGTAATCTGATGCATTTTGATTGAATAAGTGTTATTAAGAAACTGCCTCGAAAATTCCGCATAATAAAATTCGGGAACCATTTCAAAACAGC
>CAVECU010000027.1:0-13121 GCA_963614015.1 uncultured Eubacteriales bacterium | reverse complement strand
CTTCTGTTTGGTGCGGAGGGAGAAATCTTCGCCTCTGCCGGTCGTATCAACCTTATCGGAGAGCATACGGACTACAATGGCGGCTACGTGTTCCCGGGAGCCATAAACAAGGGCATAGTCGCAGAGATCAAGCTCAACGGCACAGACAAGGTGCGGGCATATTCGCTTGACTATGACGAGTATGTAGAGTTCGGACTCAACGAGGAGGATAAGCCGCAGCAGAGCTGGTCGAGATATATTTTCGGAGTTTGCCGCGAGACCATGAAGAGAGGCGGCAAAGTGGAGGGATTCGATACCGTGTTTGCGGGAGACGTGCCTCTCGGAGCCGGACTTTCTTCTTCAGCCGCACTTGAGAGCACATTCGCTTATGCCCTCAACAATCTGTTTGGCAACCAGACAGACAAGTTTGAGCTTGCCAAGATAGGTCAGGCCACCGAGCACAACTACTGCGGTGTGAACTGCGGAATCATGGATCAGTTCGCTTCCGTGTTCGGCAAGAAGGGGAGTCTCATCCGCCTCAACTGCAAGACTCTCGAATATAAGTATTTCCCGTTTGACCCGGAGGCTGTCGGCTATAAGCTGGTGCTTGTGGATTCGTGCGTCAAGCATGAGCTGGCTTCTTCAGCTTACAACAAGAGGCGCCAGTCTTGCGAAAACGTATGCGCTGCCATAAGGAAGAACCACAGCGATGTGGAGTTCCTCAGCGATGCGAAGAGAGTATGGCTCGATGAAGTCCGCGACAGCGTGTCGGAAGAAGATTTCATCAGGGCTGAGTATGTGATCGGGGAAGTGCAGAGAGTCCTCGACGTGTGCGATGCTCTCGAAAGGGGTGATTATGAGACTGTTGGAGAGATGATGTATCAGACTCACTTCGGACTCAGCCGCCTGTACGAGGTGAGCTGCGAGGAGCTTGATTTCCTGAACAAGATTGCGCGCAAGTGCGATGTCACCGGCTCCCGCGTGATGGGCGGAGGCTTCGGAGGCTGCACGATCAACCTTGTCAAGGAAGAGAATTACGACAACTTCATCAACACCGCCATCGCGAAGTTCACTGAGAAATTCGGACATGCTCCGAAGATCTACGACGTAGTGATCAGCGACGGTGCAAGAAAACTTTAAAAGGGTGAGACCAAAAGTCCGACAGAGTGACTAATAAGTCCCGTAGGGACCGCACCGGACAGGTGCGAGATACCCCTAGTAGGGGTCGCAGCCTTAGCTGCGGGGGTTAATAGGACCTTAGAGGGTTTGAATAAAAAGTCTGTCAGACTTTTTATTCAAACCCTCTCATCTAAATATAGATGCGAGCCAGTCCGCATCCACTTTTACAAACCCTGCTCCAGGTCTGGATGCAGGGTTTCTCCGTAATATGCCGCAGCAGTCTTCATACACATTGAAACCTGTCTTGACTCCGGTCATCTTTCCGCCGGACGGATAGGAGAAAATGAGTTCATTGTCCGCTCCGTCAAGCCGGTAGAACTTGAAATCGGCATTCAAAATGGCATCTGCGGCCGCCTTGTCCGGCTCTTTTTCCGTCAGCTCAAGCTTTGTGACCCTCTTGCAGATTTCCATTGCGGCATCGTCCAGTCCGGCATCGAAGATATTCACCTTCTCGATAAGCGAGCCGGCATCGCTTACCCTGCGCAGGGTATAGCCGTCCATAGACCCGGAAGAGTCGGCCGATATCTGCTCCGCAAGGGAGGACATCTGCTTTTCCAGCGCTGACAATTCGCTCTCTGACAATGTGTTCTCCGGCATAAGCCAGATCATCAGCTTCTCCTCCGGATCGTGGTAGATTGTCTGGAACAGAGCGAGCTCCCTGTGTCCGCAGCGAGGGCACTCATGGATGAACAGACTGCCGTCCTTGACCTGGGCTTTAAGCTCCGGTGCGGCGGATATGTTGATGAGGGGATAAGTCGTGACGGTGTATTCGTTGCCGCAGCTTCGGCATCTGACATTGGCCTGAGAAGAAGAAGTCATACGTGGAAAAGAGATTGGAAATGGTTTTCAGAGATCGATGTTGAAGACGAATCCCACATGCGGGGAGTCCGCCTTGACGCCTGCTTTCTTCATGGCAGCGAGGGTCTTGCCGCCGTTCCAGTCCAGAGAAAGGCCTATTGTGCAGTCATACGGGACCCACAGCAGATTGGCAAGGTGCACGGCTATGGTGGTGCCGCAGCTGTACAGGCTTCCTGTCGGAAGAGAGCCGCAGGCGAGCAGGGTGTAGTCAAAATGAGGAGTCAACTCGAAATTCTTGATATAGAAAAACGGCGAGAAGCACGAAATGTCACCCGCCCATACCGGGATGGCGTAGTCGGCTGTCAGGCTCAGCTGATCCGGATAGAGGCCGGTGACGAAAGATTCGGCGCCGCTTCCGGAAAATCCTCTCGGCGTGATGTTTACGGCCGCGCTCCGGGAGATGTCAGCGTCGAATCTGTGCTGCAATGTGCCGGTGAGCCGCAGCCCCTGCGTCCGCAGCAGCCCGGGCAGATAGCCGTAAACGTAGGAATACACGGAAGACGAATACAGATCGCTCATTGCGATTCTGGAGCTCCACCCTATCTCCGCGCCGATGCCGAGATGAGGATAGACTCCGGATGTCGCGGCAGGGCGCAGCAGATAGCCGCGGACAGAGGCTTTCACACTGTGCATAAACACATTGTCCCCCTCGGTGTAGTCAAGGAAATGTGCGTGTCCGCTGCTTCCGGACAAGTTGCCGTCGTAGCTGATGTTCACGGCCGTCTTGTCGAAGATGTCATTGGAGGCGGAATAGGTTATCTGCGGAATGAGCCCTCTTCTCCAGCCTCCGGAGGAGAAATTCAGGGGGACATAAGCTTTCAGCTCTCCGTATAGATATGGACGGGAGAGCAGTGAGCCATAGACCTTTTCCGTATTGTTGCCGTCCGTGCCGATGATCGTGCGGCGGTAATATCTGATGGCGGCCCTGTCGCCGAGATCCGCATTCAGCTCGAACACCGGATACAGCCCGGCATAAGTGAATGAAACATGTCCGGAGTGGCGGAATCTGTGGCCGGACTCTTTGCCTGCCGCCTTGTAAACGCTTCTGTTGGGGTCTTCGTGGAATGAATATCCTACAAAGCCCCAAGCCGTCCCCAGACTGTTCTGAAACAGCGCGGTCGCTCCGGCGGAGGCCTGTTCGTAGGTGTAGTCCCCGCTGGAGGCCTTCAGATTGTCATAATTGAAATATATCGGAGCCCATGAGTGGAACCGCAGAAGGTGCGGAACCTTGCGGTATCTTTTCGGAGCGGAAATTACGGCATCGCCGGGAATCTGGCCGTCAGGCCATTCCAGACCTTTGTCCGCCGCAAGGCTTCTTTCCTGCCGGGAAAGAGTCTCGGCAACTTCATATTTGTGGATGTCCCGGAAATTCACAGGCCTGTTCTCCGCATTGTCAACGTGGAGACGGTGCAGCAGCTTCCCGGAGGCGGTAAGAGTGGTAAAATAGTAATATTCACCAGCTTTGCAGAAGTTGTCGCCGCCGTTTTTGAGATTGGTAAGCTGGCGGACATCCCCTGTTGCGGTATCGATGCAGTACAGCTCCTGCGAGCCGTCCCTGTCAGAGGTGAAAAGAAGCCTTGACCCCTCGGCGAAAATATTCCGGATGCTTACGGAAAGCGGCTCCGACAGGCATTTGAGCTCACCATACAGCCCTCCGCAGAGCAGGAACAGCCCCGAGCCGCAGTCTGATACGGTGCTGACGGCAAGATCGCCGCCCGCGAAGCACACTTCGAAAGCCTGCAGGCTGTCAGGCATCGCCCGTCTGGCGCGGATCCGTCCGCTGTCCGCATCGAGAATCACTATTTCGGAGCCTCCTCCATCCGTGAAGGATATGGCCGCGATGCTTCTGCCGTCAGCTGACGGCGACGGGTTGAACAGCCGGCCCTTGCGGGTGAGGTCTGATATTTTGCCGGAGGCGATGTCATAATATCTGATTCTGGAAGTCATGGACAGCTCCCAGCGGTCATCCGATACGGACTCGCTCCACCAGAGTCTGCCGTCAGAGGCCCTCAGGCGGCTGACATATGATGCGAAAGCCCGGACATTGCGCACTTTGCCCGTCCCGGGGTCATATTCTGTCAGCATCGCAGGCGTGGCGAGGCCGGAACATGCGGAGTAAAGTTTGCCGCCGCACCAGACGCCGCCGTTCATCTCCTTGTACCAGCTGTCGTCCTTCTGCACTTGCTCTGTCTCGGTAAAAGGCTCTCTGATAGCGTCATAGGCGGCCCATTGGTCCTGAAAAGCAGTCATTATCTCCCGGAAAGACTCCCGGAAACTCTTGCCGGAAGCTTGGCGGATGGTCTTCTGCGTGTTGAAAAATGTCAGCGGGCAGGAAACGATATTGTCGAAATAGCGCTCCGTGAATCCGGCATCGTCATAGCGGAATCTCGCCCCTCCGACAGTCAGATATCCGAGCGCATAATGGTCGGGCGCATAATGTCTGTACGACCCGTATCTCCATCTGTACCAGTCTCTCCAGTCACATCTTCCGAAAGACATCTTGTAATGTTCCAGAAAATCCGCGCTGCGGCCTCTGCCGTATGCGGTCAGGGCCGTCTCGGCGACCACCGCGTCCCCCTCCAGAAACCAGTTGCTTGGCCATATGGCCGAATATGCCCCCGCCGCCATATCTCCGAGCACGAAGGTGAGAGGCCTGAGCCAGCCTCTGTAGCCGAACTGCATCTGTGCCAGATGTCGGCCTTCGTGGATGGCCAGAGTCTTGATCCAGGGCATCGGCTCCGGGTTGTAGGCCTGCGGCAGAGTGTACAGGTCGGCTCTGCGCGGCGCCCATGTGACCACCCCGTTGGAGACTCCGTGATGCGTGTGCAGAATAACCGGAGTGGGGCGCCGGTACCCTTCCCCGGGCGCCATGCCGGAGCTGGCTGACTCTGCGGGACGGAAGCGCTCCAGCTGTCTGCAATATTCTCCCGCGAGCGAGTCCGCGCCTGACGGATAGATGATTTTGTAGTGCTTTGAGCTGATGCTGAACCACTTGAGCCCGGCCGGATCCGCCCCTGCGGTATAGAACTGGGCGGATGCGCCCTGACAGGACAGGAACAGAAGTATGGCGGCGGCGTAAAAAGCTCTCTGCGGAGAAGTCATGGCAGTACTTGGATTTCGGAGCCAAATATAGAGAATTCTTACAGAAATTTGGCGGAATTTATGTAAGTTTGCGCCGCCTTATAAGTTATTGTTATGCAGATAGTACTTCAGATCCTCACTCTTGCGGGGGCGTTGGCGATGTTCCTCTACGGAATGACCCTGATGAGTGAAGGTCTTCAGAAAGCGGCCGGAGACAAGCTCCGATCATTCCTTGCCGCGATGACTTCCACAAGACTCAAGAGAGTTCTTACAGGTCTTATCATCACGGCTTTGATCCAGTCTTCCAGCGGTACTACCGTCATGGTGGTCAGCATGGTCAATGCCGGACTGCTTTCGCTCGGAAATGCCATCGGCGTGATAATGGGAGCGAATATCGGCACGACAGTGACAGCCTGGCTTATCGCAGTGTTCGGCTTCAGCGTGGACATCTCCACGATCGCCGTTCCTCTGGTGGCTCTCGGATTCGTCTTCACGTTGGCAAAGAGCAACAGGAACAGGAGCGTAGGCCAGTGCATCATAGGTTTCGCCCTTCTTGTCATCGGCCTTGCGGCGCTCAAGGATTCGGTTCCGAATCTTGACGAGCATCCGGAAGTGCTGGCGTTCGTGCAGAACATGACCGGATACGGCTTCGGCTCGGTATTCATCTTCCTGGCATTGGGCACGGTGCTGACCATTGTCCTGCAGGCCTCCAGTGCCACGATGGCGCTGACTATGGTGTTCGTGTCCAACGGCTGGATAGGCTTCGACATGGCTGCGGCGATGGTGCTCGGCGAGAATATCGGTACGACGATCACGGCCAACATAGCCGCCGCAGTCGCCAATCCTTCCGCCAAGAGGGCGGCGAGAGCGCATACCGTCTTCAATGTGTTCGGAGTCATCTGGGTGCTGATGATTTTCCATCCGTTCCTGTGGGCTATCGGCCGGATTGTCACGATGCTCGGTCTGCCGGATCCTACGTCTGCGGACTTGACGATGGTCGATACGGACCCGACGATCAGCACAGCCGTCCTCTACGGAGTATGTACGCTCCACACATTGTTCAATGTTACCAACACCTTGATACTTATATGGTTCGTGCCGCAGATCGAGAAGCTTGTGACGATGCTTGTCCCGAATGTCAAGGGCGAAGGCGAAGTTTACAGGCTCAAGTTCATACAGGGAGGCCCGCTTTCTACGGCGGAGCTCTCGCTCGATGAGGCGGAGCAGGAGATCGTGCATTTCTCCGAGATATGCTACAACGGCTTCGGCTATATGCGGCAGGCTATTGCGGAGACGGATGCCGGCAAGTTCGAGGACTTGAGAAGCAAGCTCATAAAGTACGAGGGCATAACAGACAGGATTGAATATGAGATCGCGGACTATCTGAATGAAGTCTCCAAGGGTGAGATTTCGGAGGCTTCCGCGATGAGAATCAAGGGGATGTACAAGATTATCGGGGAGCTGGAGAGTCTCGGTGATTCGGGAGAGGCCGTAGGCAGGATGCTCGCCCGCAGAAATGAGCACGGCAAGAGCTTCGACGAGTCCCAGCTGAAGCGCCTGAGCCGCATGTGCGATCTTCTGGAAGTGGCGTACAAGGCGATGATGGACAATCTGAAAGTCCCTTATACGGCCATCCGGGACATTTCCAATGCGAAAGATGCCGAATACAATATCAACGAATACAGGAATTCTCTCCGCGAGGAGCACATCATAAACATCGAGGAAAATCCGGAATACAACTATCAGACCGGCGTTTTCTATATGGATATTGTCGCCGAGCTGGAGAAGATGGGCGACTTCATCATCAATGTGTCGGAGGCTAAGATTGCGGAGAATGTCTTGTAAGACAGCGAGATATATCATCCTCTCCATTGCGGTGGCCGGTGCTGTCGCAGCCTGCGGCAATCGCGGCGGGAGCAAGGCGGCAGCCGGTGCGGAGATTCCGCGGAAGGACATCGCATTCCCGGAAGCGGCGGTACCAGCGATGCTGACGGAGCCGGGGGAGAGGCTCGAATATGTGCTGGAACATTTCTGGGACGGATTTTTCGGATTGTCGGGCGGCCTTTGCGACTCGTCCTATTCGGCGGGAGTGAGCAAGGAAGTGATAGAGCGGCAGTTCGGAACTTTCTCGACGCTGCTCTGGATGGCGCCGGTGCATACTGCGGCGGATGCCGTCGCTTCTCTTTTCAGCAGGGCCGAGGCGGCGGAGCTCAAGGATACGGCTTCCAATGTCTTCGAGACCATCACTGATGATGTTGTCAAATATCTGTACGATCCCAATTCTCCGGTGCGGAATGAAGAGTTCTATCTGCCGTATGTGAGCGGGCTTTCCGTATCGGCGGCAGTGTCAGAAGACATGAAGCCGGCCTACGGATATGAGGCGCAGATGTGTTCGCTCAACCGCATAGGGACGCCGGCTGCGGACTTCGAGTTTACGGACAGGCGCGGCAGAATCCGCAGGCTCTATGGGGTGAAGGCCGATTATGTCCTGCTGTTCTTCTCGAACCCCGGATGTCCCGACTGCAAGAATATAGCGCAGGCCCTCTCCGGCAGCGAAGGCATATCCGCATTGATGAAAGACGGAAAACTTGCCGTTGTCAACATCTACATAGACAGGGAAATAGACAAGTGGAGGGAATATTCCTCCGAATATCCCGCCGAGTGGATCACCGGATATGACCACAACTATATCATCCGCGAAGACCAGTGCTACAACGTGAGAGCCATCCCTTCGCTCTACCTGCTTGATGCGGACAAGAAAGTTCTGCTGAAAGACGCTCCGGCTGACAAGGTGTTCGAAATCCTGGAGGGCGCGCTTGTTAAAGAAGAGCAGAAATTATAAATTTGAAGTTGTCTGAAAAATAATTTCAAAACAACTCTTCAATTTATGACTGTCGAAAAGCAACTTTGGGGCACATCTGCGGACGGAAAGCAGATTTTCCTCTATACCGTCACGAATGCATCCGGCGCATCTGTCAAGCTGTCAAGCGTCGGTGCCGGAATCGTATCCATAACAGTCCCGGACAAGGACGGAAATATGGCGGATGTGGTCATCGGCTATGATGATCCGGCTTCTTATTTCGGTGACGGGCCTTGTGCGGGCAAATGTCCAGGAAGATATGCCAACAGGATTGCGAAAGGCCGTTTCACTCTGGACGGCAAAGAATATGAGCTTCCGATAAACAATGCCTGCAATCATCTTCACGGCGGGCCGGAAGGCTTCCAGAATCAGGTGTGGGATAGCCGCATAGACGGAGATGCCGTGGAGTTTCTGTATTTCTCCGAGGACGGGGAAGCGGGCTATCCGGGGGCGCTCAAGGCGGTAGCCCATTACGAGTGGTCCGAGGACAATGAATTGTCGCTCACATTCACGGCGGAGACGGACGCCCCTACCGTGGTGAACCTCACGAATCACGCCTATTTCAACCTCAACGGCGAGGGCTCCGGGACTGTCCTCGGCCATATCCTGAAGCTCAACGCCTCGGAATATCTGCCTTCGGATGAGACGCTCATCCCTCTGGGCGAGCCTGCTCCGGTGTCCGGCACGCCTATGGATTTCATCACGCCGAAGCCTCTGGGAAGAGACATCAAGGAGGACTTCCCGGCATTGAACTACGGCAAGGGCTATGACAACTGCTTTGTGATAGACGGAGCGCAACCGGGTCAGCTGCAGACCGCTGCGGAGTTGTACTCTCCGGAGAGCGGCCGTGTGCTGGAAGTCGTCACTACTCAGCCCGGGGTGCAGATCTATACAGGCAACTGGCTTGAAGGCTGTCCTGCGGGCAAGAATGGCCACATCTATCACGACTATGACGCCGTGGCGATCGAGTGCCAGCACTATCCGGATTCGCCTAATGAGCCGGACTATCCTTCCACCGTGCTCCGTCCGGGAGAAGTGTTCGAGCAGGCCATCATATTCGCATTCTCCGTGAGAAAATAATCCGAAATGAAGCAATATCTGGAGCTTCTCCGTCATATCCGCAAAGACGGAGTCATCAAGCGTGACCGTACGGGAGTCGGGACGCAGAGCGTGTTCGGATATCAGATGAGATTTGACTTGTCAGAGGGCTTTCCGCTTCTCACCACCAAGAAAGTGCATCTGAAGTCCATCATATACGAGCTTCTCTGGTTCATCGCCGGAGACACCAACATCTCCTATCTCAAGGAGCACGGGGTGTCCATCTGGGACGAGTGGGCCGATGCTGACGGCAATCTCGGGCCGGTCTATGGGCATCAGTGGAGGAGCTGGCCCTCTCCGGACGGCAGGAGCATAGACCAGCTGTCGGATGTGATAGAGATGATACGCAAGTCACCGGATTCGAGGCGGATGCTCGTTACGGCGTGGAATCCCGGAGAGGTGGACAAGATGGCCCTTCCGCCGTGTCACTGCCTGTTCCAGTTCTATGTGGCCGGGGGGAAGCTGTCCTGCCAGCTGTATCAGAGAAGCGCGGACACGTTCCTCGGGGTGCCGTTCAACATCGCTTCTTATGCGCTGCTCACGATGATGATAGCCCGGGTCTGCGGGCTTGAGCCGGGGGAGTTTGTCCACACGACGGGAGATACTCACATCTATCTCAATCATTTCGAGCAGGTGGACCTGCAGCTTTCCCGTGAGCCCAGGCCTCTGCCTGTGATGAAGATCAATCCCGAGGTGAAGAGCATATTCGACTTCAAGTATGAGGATTTCACGTTGGAGGGCTATGATCCGTGGCCGGCTATAAAGGCCCCGGTGGCGGTATAGAGCGGGAGAGGGAAGAGTCCGACGGCCTTTTCATGTGCCCCGGGACAGCATCTCAAAATCAGAAACGATGGAGAAGATAATAATTGCCGCTGTGGCGGACAATTTGGCGATCGGACGGGACAATGCGCTTCTGTGGCATATCCCGGCCGATATGAAATATTTCCGCAGGACGACGATGGGATGTCCGGTGATAATGGGCTATCGCACGTGGCTGTCCATAGGACGGCCTCTGCCGGGGCGCAAGAACATCATCATAACGAAATCACCGCTGCCCGCCCCGGAGACGGTCGTGCAGGTCTCCGATGAGAAGGCCGCCCTCGCCGAGGCGGAGGCGACAGTCCCTGCTCCCGAGAGATGTTTCATCATAGGCGGGGCGAAGACTTACGGCAGGATGATGTCCATGGCGGACGCTCTGTATATTACTCATGTCCACACCTCCATCCCCGATGCGGATGCCTTCTTCCCGGCCATTGACCCTGCCGTCTGGCGCAAGGAGTCCGAGACCGGCCCCGAGACCGATCCGGAAAGCGGCCTGCGGTATTCGTTCGCGGTATATCACCGCAGAAGATAAGAAGCTGACGGAGAGCCGCCGATGGAGTTTTAACTCAAATACAGATTGTAGATTTTCTTCACGTTGTCCGGAAGGAAATAGCGTTCCCGGACGTGAGCGTATCCGTTTTCGATGATTGTCGCCCTCAAGGCGGCATCTGACAATAGCGTGTGCACGGCCCGCACGATCTGCTCCGGATGCGGCTGTATCAGGATTGAACACTGGCGCTCGCCGTTGAAGTCTCTCAGTCCGGGGACATCATACAGGATGGCCGGGACCTTGCATGCCATGGCTTCTCTCGTAGATATCGGGATGCCTTCGTGTCGGGATGTCATGACATAGGCGTCGGATGCGACAAGACAGGTGCGCACATCATCCCGGTTGCCCAGAAAGCGTACGCGGTCCTGCACACCAAGCTCTTTTGTCAGCGTCACCTCCTCTTCCGTGGAAGGGCCGCAGCCCAGGTGGAGATACAGGACATCCCCGATTTCACGGCACAGATCCGGGAGAGCCCGGATGATATCTTCGTGTCGCTTGATCGGAGAGCATCCTCCGACAGATACTATGACGAACGTGTTCTGCGGAATGCCGAGTTGTCCGCGCACAGCCTGCCTCTCGTCAGCAGATGCGGGGAAGAAACGCCTGTTGTCGTACCAGTTGTAGATCTTGGTCGTGCCGGTGTGCCAGAACTTCAGTTCGTTGTTCCATACGCTGTCCGAGATGCTCTGGAACCTGCAGCCGAGCAGATGCCTGGCGCTCCAGCGCAGCCACCATTTGTATGGATATGTTATCGGATTGGAAGTGAAACAGTTGTGGAAGGTGTAAACGGCTCTGACACCGGCGATGCGTGCCGCAAGGGCCATCATCCATTTCATTTTGTAGGAGTGGATATGGATGACATCGATCTTCCCGGCCCGGACGAGACGTACGATCTTCATGCAGTATTTCCATCGGGAAAGAAAGTTCCACCCGTTCACCGGATATGGCAGATGGAGAACTTTGTACCCCGCCGCCTCAAACTTTGAAGCATACTCTCCGAGTTCTTCAGCGGCGTTTATCACATACAGTTCACAGCCGAGATGTCTGAACTCTTCAGCTGCGGCGGCATACATGATCTCGGCTCCGGAGAAGCTCAGTTTCCACAATACGTGCAGGACTTTCATGGTTTCAGTTTTGGATTGAAAAATGACGGTCCAAAGATAGACATATTTTTGGAAGAGAGGGAAGATATGGGACGAAGTCAAAAAAGCACTAACTTTGCAGCCAAAATCTGACAGATATGCGCAAAATCGGGAAAAATGCCCTTCTGTATGTGGGGGCGATCGTGTTCTTCCTCATATTGGCCTACGGATTCGTTCCGGAGGTGCTTGGCGGCAAAATAGTGAACCAGAGCGACATCTCCGGTTACACGGGGATGGTCCGGGAAGCGGGGGAATGGAATGCGGCCCACCCCGATGACCGTACGGCCTGGACCAATTCGATGTTCGGAGGAATGCCGACCACGATGATGACAGGCAATCCGGAAGGGGACTGGACAAAAGGTCTCTACCACGCATTCCTTACCGGAAGACGCCCGGCTTCATATCTTTTCATCGCCCTTGTCGGGGCGTTTCTGCTGATGCTCTCGCTCGGAGTCAGCACGTTGCTGTCAGTCGGAGGAGCGGTGGCCGTGGCATTCTGCTCGTACAATCTGCAGATCATCCAGGTCGGGCACAATACCAAGATGATGGCTATAGCCTTGCTCCCGTGGGTGCTCGCGGCAGTCATATTCACATACAGGACGGCATTGGGTCTGTATCGCGCAAAGAGGGGATGCGATGCGGAGACGCATGATGAAAAGTCCGGAAAATCCGGAGCGAAATCCTATCTGCCGCTGACTGTCCTCGGCGCCGCGCTGTTCGGGATGGCGGTCAATTTCCAGATTAAGGCGGACCACATACAGATTTCCTATTATCTTGCGATTATCATATTTTGTTATGTCATAGGGCTTTTTGTCTGGCTTGCCGTGGATCGGGAGCGCCGGGGGAAACTGGGCCGCTTCTTTGTGGCTTCCTTTCTGCTGCTGGGGATGGGGCTTGCCGGGATAGGGGCCAATGCCAACAAGCTGATACCGACGTATGAATATTCTCATCAGACGATGAGAGGCGGATCCGAGCTCGCGGCAGATGACCCGGACGGCGCAGGCAAGTCGCAGGGCCTTGACATCGAATATGCTACGGCATGGTCGTATGGATGGCAGGAGCTGCCGAACCTGCTGATCCCGAACTTCAACGGGGGGTCTTCCGCCGGCGCCGTGAATCCGTCCAAGTCTCAGACAATAAAGCTGCTCAAGAGGTATGGCCAGACGAATGTGAAGGACGTGGCCAAGTCGCTGCCTCTGTATTGGGGCCCTCAGCCGTTCACCGCCGGACCGATGTATATGGGAGCGATAACGGTGTTCCTCTTCCTGCTGGGCCTTTTCATGTGCAAGGGCCGGGACAAATGGTGGATCTTCGCGGCCACGGTCATAGCGGTTCTGCTTGCCGTGGGCAATCATTTCCTGCCGTTCACGAAGTTCTGGTATGAATATATGCCGTTCTACAGCAAGTTCAGGACGGTATCCATGGCTCTGGTCATCCTTCAGGTCACGATGCCGATGCTCGGATTCGTTGTGCTTGACAGGATTTTCAAGGGAGAATTCACTGCGGAACAGTTCCGGAAGCCGGGTTACGCCGCATTGGCGCTGACCGGAGG